>NZ_JBGCUE010000011.1 GCF_041102575.1 Tenuifilum sp. 4138str
TGCTATTTAAATGCAATTAAAATTATTTTTGCACAATTTGATTTATATTTTTTGCACAATTTGATTTGACGATTATAAAAGGGATAGCTACCGTTCCCAAGCGCCTGTGCTTGCACAAAGAATTGAAAACGACTTTGGAATAAATAAAACAACCCATAGAATAATTGAGGTTTACTCAAGCACCCTAAAATCAAGAGGTTTGCCTAACAGCAAACAGTTATACTCTTAAAAATCAGTATGTAAAAATAGTTCAACTTATAAAGACCGTCTACAACTCATACTTGTAGGTTTGCTTTGATTCGGACATAACAAATGAGCTGTAAAACTGAGTAATATTCTTTATCACTGAAAATTTGTGTATCACAAAGTTATGGTAGTCCTCCATGTCGTTACACTGCACTTTTAGCAGGAAATCCCAGTTGCCGGAAACGTAGTAACACTCCATAACCTCGGGTAGCTTTTTAACTTCATGCTCAAAGGCATCAACCACCTCCTTGGTGTGACTCGAAAGCGATACCGAGATGAAAACCGTAAGCTTTTTTCCTAATGCCTTAGGGTCGAGCAGCGTGATATACCGCTTAATGTAACCATTCTTTTCCAACTTTTTAATTCGCTCATGGATGGGTGTTGTTGAAAGGTGTAGCCTTTCAGAAAGCTCGCGAATGGTAACACGGCTATTGTCCTGCAAAATGTTCAGAAGCTTGCGGTCTATTTCGTCAATATTTCTCATATTTAGTTAAGTTTTAGGTTAAAAAATCAGTAAATTGCAATACTATTTTTCTTATTAGATAGTATTATCTTTTGCAAATATAATATATTTCTATAAAAAACAATATATCTAACAATATTTTCTATATTTTAAGAAATACCTAGAAATTTAAGACAGAGTTATTACTTTTATTGAAAATTTTAAAGGCTATGATTGAAATTATTGATAGAATTACAAACCCCAAGGCACTAGAGAATGCCGTAAAGCGTTTTCGTGAAAAGGGTATTATTCTACCCACCTTTCACCAGCAGCAGAATCCAGATCAAGTTCCCGATAAAATCAAGGTAAACCTAAAAGATGTTGGGTTATGGGAGATAAACCCAGTAAACCTTTTCCGAATCACATGGAAGAACGAGCCAAAGGAAAAAGGAGGATTATTCGGCAAGGTTAATTACATTGAACTACCCAAGGAGCTAACCGGGGTAAATGCCCGAATTATACTACTGCTTGGCAAATGGTTTCCAACAGGTGCGCACAAGGTTGGTGCTGCATACGGATGCCTTGCACCCCGCATTATTACTGGTGGCTTTGACCCTACAACCCAAAAAGCGGTGTGGCCATCAACCGGCAACTACTGCAGGGGCGGAGCATTCGATTCTAAGCTAATGGGGACTGAGTCGGTGGCAATACTACCCGAGGAGATGAGCCGTGAACGCTTTACCTGGCTGCGCGACTATGTGGGATCTGAGGTTATTGCAACCCCCGGTTGCGAGTCGAACGTTAAGGAGATATATGATAAGTGCTGGGAAATTCGTAGAACAAAACCCGATTACGCTATTTTTAACCAGTTCGATGAGTTTGGCAATGCCGCATGGCACTATAATATCACAGGGAAAGCCATTGAGGAGGTATTTAACGAGCTGGGCGGAAAGTCAAATCTTGCCGCGTACGTTTCGGCAACCGGCTCTGCAGGAACCATTGCCGCAGGCGACTACCTGCGAACCTTAGCGCCACACATCAAGGTGGTAGCCTCAGAGGCAAAACAGTGCCCTACCATTCTGATGAATGGCTTTGGTGGCCACCGCATCGAGGGAATTGGCGATAAGCATGTACCCTGGATTCATAATGTTAAGAACACCGATGTTATAACCGCTATCGACGACGAGGATTGCATGCGAATTTTCAGGCTCTTCAATGAACCAGAAGGTGTAAAATACCTTGTAGAATCGGGAGTACCTGTAGAAATTGCCAATAACCTGAAACTTCTGGGTATATCGGGCATTAGCAATATGCTCTCGGCTATTAAAACAGCCAAATTCTTTGAGATGACTTCAGAGGATGTGATATTCACCATAGCAACGGATTCGGCCGATATGTATGGATCGAGGCTTGAGGAGTTAAGGGAGGAACGCGGTAGCTATAGCCAAACCCAAGCCATAAAGGACTTTGAGAAATGTATCCTAGGTGCTACTACCGACTGGATGAGGGAGCTAACCTACCACGACCGCAAAGCCATTCATAACCTGAAATACTTTACCTGGGTTGAACAACAGGGCAAAGAAATTGACGATTTGAACAGGCTCTGGAACGACAGGGAGCTTTGGCCTAAACTCTTTAGCCAGGTTAAACGGTGGGACGAACTTATTGATGAATTTAACGATCGGGTTGGTCTGCTTAAATCGCTATAAATCAATTTTCTATGAACGGAAAGTTCATACTTACCTGCTCGGGCTGTGGCAAAACCTTTGCGCCATCGCCTGAGCTTTACCTTTGCCCGGATTGCAGCAGGAATAATGATACCGTAAACCCACCAAAGGGAGTGCTAAAAGCAGTATACGACTATGAAATCCTGAGTAAACATAAGGAAGAGGTAATCACAGGAAATTTTTGGGATCTAATCCCGCTGCTTAAAAAGGAATCGTTACCCAAGCTAAGAATTGGCGAAACACCATTGTATAGGTTTGATAGAATTGATGGTGAAACGCTTACATTTGAGCTATACCTGAAGGATGATTCGCAAAACCCAACCTTTTCGTTTAAGGATAGGGCATCGGCGGTGGTATCGGCCTATGCCAGGGAAAATGGCATTAGCACAATAGTTGCTGCATCAACCGGAAACGCAGGCTCTTCCCTTGCCGGTATATGTGCTTCGCAGGAGCAAAAAGCCATTATTATTGTGCCCAAGAGCGCACCACATGCTAAGCTCACCCAAATTGTGATGTACGGAGCCACAATTGTTCCGGTAAACGGCACCTACGATATGGCTTTTGACCTTAGCATGGAGGCAACCAAAGAGTTTGGCTGGTATAACCGAAACACAGCCTTTAACCCGCTAACCATTGAGGGGAAAAAGACCGTTTCGTTTGAGCTGTTTAAACAGCTCAGCAGGGCTATACCCGATTATATCTTTGTTCCCGTTGGCGATGGTGTAATTATTTCGGGGGTTTACAAGGGATACGAAGATTTGCTCAAAGTAGGGTTGATTGATCGTATGCCCACCGTTGTTGCAGTTCAGGCAGCCGGCAGCTCAAATCTAATCGAAAATATTGGAAAACCCGATTTTACCATAAAACCCAGCAATACCCTTGCCGACTCCATCTCTGTAGATATTCCACGAAATTTCTTTATGGCTCAATACTACCTGCTCCAATACAAGGGTGAATGGCTCTCAGTAACCGATGATGATATTGTAAATGCTTCAAAGATCCTTGCGCGTAACACTGGAATTTTTGCTGAACCTGCAGCTTCAACAGCCTTTGCTGGAATGCTTTGCTACCAAAAGAATCAAAAATTGCTTTCAAAGCAAAGGGTAGTTGTGTTGCTTACCGGGAGCGGTTTAAAGGACCTCAAAGCCGTTTCATCGGTTATTAATATTCCAAATGCCATTGACCCTACCGTTGATTCGTTGAGGAAAAACGAGTGGATTAAATTTTAGAATTTGAAATCCTTTAGGTATAAGTTAATGGTGTTTTGTGTATAGAATCCTGAAATCTGTTTTGCGACTTCTACCCTATTCCAAAACATTTTACCTTTGTAAATACTATGATACGATTCAACTTAAACGGTAAAACGGTAGAGTATAATGGCGATATAAATCGTTCGTTACTCGAGTATTTGCGGAACGACTTGCACCTAACCGCAGCTAAGGATGGCTGCTCAGGTCAAGGGGTGTGCGGTGCATGCTCGGTAGAGGTTAACGGTAGCATTAAAATGGCTTGCCGCATAAAAATGTCCGACCTAAGTGAGGCTATCGTATACACCCTGGAGGGGCTGCCAAATAATTTCCGCGAAATACTAGCCCACCACTTTGCCACCCAGGGAGCAGTTCAGTGCGGATTCTGCTCGCCTGGTATGATAATGCGTGCCAGAGGGTTATGGTTATCGAACCCAAAAGCAACACGCAGCGATATCATCAGGGCTATCGCGCCAAATCTTTGCAGGTGCACAGGCTATGTCAAAATAATTGATGCCATTCAGCATGCCTTTGCCGAGCTAAATGGCCAAGCTTTGCCAAAGAATAATACAGGAGCCAGGATTGGCGAACGCTATCCAAAATATCAAGCCAAGGAAACAGCCCTAGGCCAAAGGCCTTTTGTTGACGATATGTTTGTTGATGGGATGTTATACGGAGCCTTAAAGTTTTCCGACCATCCACGAGCAAAGGTTTTAAAAATTGATACCTCTAAAGCCTTGTCGGTGCAGGGTGTGGTAAAGGTAATAACCGCAACGGATATTCCGGGTGAACGCTACATTGGGCTGATTTTTCAGGATTGGCCTGTAATGGTTGCCCAGGGCGAGGTTACTCATTACATCGGTGATGTTATAGCCGGAGTGGTGGCAACATCGGAGGATATAGCCAGGTATGCCGCTTCATTAATCGAGGTTGAATACGAGGTATTAGAGCCTGTTACCGATATCCATCAGGCCATAAAACCCGATTCGCCCCAGGTTCATCCAAATCGGTCAAATGTGTTGGAAACATGCACAATTCGGTTTGGTGAAGTTGATAAGGCTTTTGCTGAAGCAGCTTACGTTTCGTCCGATATCTACGAAACCCAGCGTATTGAACATGCATTTCTGGAAACAGAAGCTGCACTTGCCCTACCCAATGGCGATGGCATAAAAGTTTTCAGCCAGGGACAGGGTGTTTACGTTGACCGAAAGCAAATAGCAAAAATCCTAAACCTACCCGAAAGTAAGGTTAATGTGGTTCAGGTTCAAAACGGTGGTGGGTTCGGTGGAAAAGAGGACTTAACTGTTCAGGGCCATGCAGCTCTAATGAGCTATATTACCCAAATGCCCGTAAAGGTTCACCTTACCCGCGATGAAAGCATAAGAATGCACCCCAAGAGGCATCCGGTTTGGATGAAAATGAGCCTTGCCTGCAACTCCGAGGGGAAATTTACTGCTCTTAAACTTGAGGCCATAGGCGATACAGGAGCATATGCATCGGTAGGGACTAAGGTGATGGAGCGTGTGGTTGGACATGCCACGGGTGGCTACACCGTTCCCGCTGTAGATATCTCGGCTAAAACCGTTTATACAAACAATATCCCATGTGGAGCCATGCGTGGTTTTGGTGTTCCACAGGTTACCTTTGCCATTGAAAGCTGTATCGACGACCTTTGCCGTCAGGGTGGTTTTGACCGCTGGCAAATTCGCTACGATAACGCCCTTGAGGAAGGCGCCAAAACTGCAACCGGTCAGGAACTACATGGGGTTGGACTAAAGAAAACCCTTATTGCAGTAAAGGAGCAATTTAAGTCGGCCAAGTATGCAGGCATAGCCTGCGGCCTAAAGAATACCGGTGTTGGTAACGGAATGGTTGACGATAGCGAGGTTATAATCAAGGTTGTTAGCCCAACCAGAGTTGAAATTCACCACGGATGGACGGAAATGGGTCAAGGCGTTCACACCATGGCCATTCAAACGCTTCACCATGAAACCGGTATTGAACCAAGCTGTATAGAGGTGATAGTTGATACCGATGCGGAGATTCCAACTGGTATGACCACTTCGTCAAGGGCTACAGCCCTGGTTGCCAATGCCCTTATCAACGCTTCGCGTCCCCTGAGAGAAGATTTAAAGACGGCCAAACTCGAGAAACTGGTAGGCCGGGTTTACCGTGGTAAATTTGTTTGCGATTGGACATGCAAGCCCGGCGCTAAAACTGATAAACCGGTAATACACTTTGCCTATGGCTATGCCACACAGGTTGCCATTCTTAACGAACAGGGCAAGCTATCGAAAATAATTGCTGCCCACGATGCGGGCAAAATCATGAATCAGATGCTTTTCGAGGGTCAAATTGAGGGTGCTGTGCATATGGGAATGGGATATGCACTAACAGAGGATTTACCCATGGAGAATGGCTTTCCCGTTAGCTTTAAGTTTAAGGATATTGGGATTATCCGCGCCAACCAAATGCCCGAAATTGAAGTTATTGGAATTGAAGAGCCCGACCCAATCGGCCCATTCGGTGCAAAGGGTATTGGCGAAATAGGCATGGTGCCAACCGCTGCAGCCATAGCCAATGCGCTTTGGACTTTTGACGGTGTAAAGCGAACACGCCTACCCATGATGAGGAGCAAGTCAGAATAATGTTTAACCTCCAAATTCTTACCCTATGATTTTACTTTCCAATGCCACCTATATCGACTATCAAACGCTGGAAATCAAGAATTGCGATATACTGGTTACCAAAGGTAATATTGAATTCCATCCACCCAAAACATACAGGGGCAAAGCCACTGAAACCATCAACTGTTCCGGAAAGCTGGTTACGCATTCGTTTATTGTTGGCCATCACCATGCATACTCAGCATTAGCCCGAGGAATGGGTGCACCCAAAAAATCACCTGAAAATTTTTACGAAATCCTTAAATATATTTGGTGGACACTCGATAAATGCCTCACCACCGAAATGGTAGAGTATAGCGGTTTGGTTACCGCTATGGCTTGTGCAAAGGCTGGGGCTACATTTGTTATTGACCACCATGCTTCCCCTTATGCGGTAAAAGGTTCACTTGAGACACTTGCCAAAGCATTTGAAAGGGTTGGCCTATCGCACCTACTCTGCTACGAGATTAGCGACAGGGATGGTGATGAAATTGCCCAACAAGGACTTGAGGAAACCGATAGCTACCTGAAAAACTATCAGGGACTGGTTGGCCTACACGCATCGTTCACCCTAAGCGATAGAACCTTACAGGCAGCAGCAGAACTAACGCAGAAGCACAATTCGGGTGTTCATATCCATGTAGCTGAGGACAAATACGACCAACAACATTGCCATGAAACCTATGGTAAAACTGTGATTGAAAGGCTTAACGACTTTAACTTCCTAAACTCTAGCAAATCGATTCTGGTGCATTGCCTGCACCTTTCCGAAAAGGAACGTAACCTTATTGGTCAATCGCCCTGCTGGGTAGCACAAAACACTGATAGTAACCTGAACAACAACGTTGGTTATTTCAGCAGTAAAAATCTGGGTGAAAATATCATGCTGGGCACTGATGGTATGCACAGCGATATGCTACAAAGCATGAAATCGGCTTACTTTGTTGGCCAAAACCTTGATCCCATGAGCCCTGCGCAAGCATACAAACGACTAAGAAATGCTCACCACTACATAGCCCAAAATGGCTTCAGCGGCGATGGCCCCGATAACCTTGTGGTTCTCGATTACGATTCCCCCACACCCGTTACCGCTGAAAATATTCCTGGACACTTTATTTATGGCATCAATCAGTCGCATATAGAACATGTTATTTCCAATGGAAAACTCATAGTCAAAAGCAGAGCGATAACCACCGTTGATCAGGAAATCATTCTTAAAGAATCGCAAAAATTAGCGCTAGAGCTTTGGAAAAGGATGAGAGGGGAAGGATAAAGGATAAAGGTTTAAGGTTGACCCGTGACCCGACGTGAAATATTGGGATAGACTCCACCAAAGCATTTCTTTATCATGCTAAGCTCACAGAGGCATCTCTTTGCTCATTTTTCCACTTGGCCTTGCATGAGATCCCGCGCACTTCTTGGTGTGATAAATGGAGTTGATGGTTGATTGTCATAAAATAGAACGCATATTACCCTGATTAAATTGATTTACAAAGGTTAAATTAACCAAACACCAAGCACTAACCACTAAGCACTAAACACAATCACCCCTATACACTTCACACTGAACACTGTAAGCTAAGAATATGTACTTTCGGGCGTAATGGACAAAATTCAGGCTATTTTTTAGGTAGTTTGTTCTAATTGACATTTTTCAGGCTTTTTATTTTAATGTTTTTCGAAAGAAGCAAATAGTATTAATAGATTTGTATGTCAGGTAAGCAGAAACAGGCTCTGCTGGAGAGCAACCTGTCAGGAATATCCTGACCGACTGGAATGGTCATAAAGGCTGACACTCGTCAGCCTTTATTTATTGACAATTCCAAGAGCAGATGCCTTCGAAAACTCATTTAATAGTTTTTTTTCAGCTTGACACTTTGCAAAAAAAGCAAATTTTCCATTCAAGGCTTTCAAATTCTCCAAAGTTCGATATTTATTGGAGTTAAACACTATGCCAGCCTGAAAAATGTCTATTAAGCCTACTTTCGCTATACTAAGGATGACAGAAAAGATTGATAACCGATGGTTGATTGTTGCACGTAAAAACTGACAATATAATCATAATTATCATTTTAGTTATCCAACAACATTACCGAGCAATAAATTCCTCTTTTTATGCTTATATTTGCCCTTTAAAACAAATTTAGATGAATCAACAAGTATTGGAATGGATTGGGTATAGCGCTTCGGTAATCATTGCGCTATCAATGACGATGAGTTCGATAGTTAAGTTCCGTTGGATAAATCTAACAGGAGCATTGATGTTCTCAATTTACGGTTTTCTGATTGGAGCATGGCCTGTGGGCATTTTAAACGGTTTTATTGTGCTTACCGATGCTTACTACCTTTTTCAAATCTATTCGAAAAAAGAGGTGTTTGAGATACTTGAGGTTCGCCCCGAGAACCGTTACCTGATGCGTTTCCTTGATTTTCATCAAAAGGATATACATCGTTTCTTTCCTGGTTTTGTCTATACCCCCACTGAAAATACAGTTAGTTTCCTCATACTGCGTAACATGGCAATTGCGGGGGTATTCATTGCCCAACGCAACGAAACAAAAGCGCTTGAGGTAGAGCTTGATTACGTTTTACCTGAATACCGCGACTTTAAGAATGGCAAGTTTGTTTACTACTGGCTTAGCCAGAAATTTACCGAAACCGGATATACCCGGGTGTGGGCAAAGGCATGCAATAAGAGCCACAAAAAATACTTGCAACATTTGGGCTTTACTGAATCGGGCGGTAACCATTTTCTGAAAATACTTGAATAAGAGTAGGAATTGAGAATATTAATTACAAACGGTAGGATTGTAACATCGGTTGGCGAGCAAATTGCCGACCTGTTGGTTGTTGATGGGAAGATAGCGGCCATTGGTAACCAGTTAGAAGCTAATGCTGAAACCACAATCAACGCACAGGGTATGCTAGTGCTGCCTGGGGGTATCGACCCACATGTTCATTTGCACCTACCTACACCCGCCGGTTTTTCATCGGACGACTTTCATTCGGGCAGCATTGCTGCCCTTATGGGCGGAACAACAACCATTATCGATTTTGTGACCCCATCACGGGGTCAATCAATGGTTGAAGCGCTAAAAGCACGAATGGATGAGGCTGCTTGCTCGCTAGTTGATTACACATTTCATGTGAGCCCTATTGAATGGAATAAAAATACTCCCAAAGAGATTGAGGAATGCATTGAAATGGGATTTCCATCGTTTAAAGTTTACATGGCCTATAAAAGTTCCGTTGGAATTGATGACAATGCCTTATACCATGTAATGCATACAGTGGCTCAGAATGGTGGTATGGTTACTGCTCACTGTGAGATGGGTGATGATATCGATACTTTAAGAGATTTTTATGCCAGTCAGGGTCTTACAGCCCCAAAGTACCACATGCTCTCGCGTCCACCTCGATTTGAAGCATTAGCTGTTAAACGTGCTATCGATCTTGCCGATCAAACCCAGTGCCCCCTTTACATTGTTCACGTTTCGGCGGCTGAATCGGTTAAACATATTATTCAAGCCCAAAAAAGTGGCCAACCGCTTTATGCCGAAACCTGCCCTCAGTATCTTCTACTCGATGAAGCCCTGTACGATTCCACTTTGCCCGAAGCAATAAAGTATGTTATAAGCCCACCGCTCAGGCAAAGTATTGACAGAGATACCCTCTGGAATGCCATCAATAATGGAAATATACTAACGGTTGGAACTGATCATTGCCCTTTCAGTCTTGAGCAAAAGATGGTGGGCAAGGACGATTTCCGCAAAATACCAAACGGAGCAGGCGGGATTGAACATAGGCTTGCGCTACTATACACTTTTGGTGCATTAACCGGTAAGCTAAGCCTTAGCAAATTGGTTGATGTTTTTGCAACACAACCGGCTAAAATATTTGGACTATACCCTCAAAAGGGTGAACTTGCCATTGGTGCCGATGCCGATATTGTGATTTGGAATCCAAACGTAAAAGGCTCAATTTCTTCAAGTAAACATCACTCAAAGTCCGACATAAGCATTTATGAAGGCTTTGAGACTACTGGTGAGGTTGCTTTTGTAATCAAAAGCGGAATTATTGCAGTTTATAACGGAAAATTGAGCAAAAATCTGCCCAGCGGTCAGTTACTTAAACGCCGGTCGACGAAAACAACAGGCCACTACTACAAAAGAATGGATAATTCAGGTTCCTACAATTGTGGTAGGGTTTGAAACAGGTTAATTAAAGCCAAGTTATAAGATACTCATCAAACTCAGCACCTTTGCTTTCCTCCTTAACTAAGTTAACCTGAACCCCATACACCTTGCATTTTCTCACTAGGGTATCGAGCAACCCCACCTGAATATGCGTGTTAAATAGTTGGGTTTTTCCATTTGAATGGACTTATCAGTGTGTGAAACTATTTCCCAACCTCTCCGTTTAGGATCTTTTACACCTTTCTGCGCTAGCAAAACCAACGCTTTCAATACATCCAACGGCTTACTTTCGGTATTAACCATGTTGGTTTCAAGCATTAGACTGTAGGTTGATTCACCAATCCGGCGGCCAATTTTAATTAGGTTAAATTGTCCCAGCTTCTTTTCAATCCAGCTACATAGCTCCACGTAAACCTTGAATGGAATTTTGTTGGTAGGTTTCGACAGGTCATAACCACTAACTATCTGAAATAAATCGGGGTAATCGGCTTTTTTATCCTGATAACAGCTAATTATATCATTGATAGCCCATGCATCAATGAATATCTCCTCAATCAACTCTTTCATTTTTATATCTTTTTATCACAATAAAAATAATACATGGCATAGTTTAATACCAACATTCACATCATTTTTAGAAATTATAAACAATAATTAATTAGTCTTTAGAATATTCAAACAAATGATTAGTCAAAAGTATAATTCTAAAAGATATACCTGAAGGGAAAGGCATTTTTAGCATAACATTTATTCTGTTAAAATACATAATAAAGCAAAAAAAAGCAGCACCTTAAGGTGCTGCTTAAATATAAAATGGGTTACTACTTTATAACTCTTGGTGTGTTCCTTTCAATAAGTTTCATTAGAATATCAGCGGGATTTTGGAACCTATTGGTAAGCATCAGAGCAGCAATAATATACGGTTTGAAACCCGCTTCCTGGTAAGTTTTAATGCGGTAACGCTCAAAGGTTTCCTTACTTACCTCACCCTGAATGCACGATTCGCCCGAAATATCGGCTGGTAGGCAGTGCATGTAAAGAGCATCAGAATTCCTTGTTACCTTGCGAACCTGCTCATTGTACTCCCAATCCTTGTACTTGGCATTGTTAGCCAGGCAAACCTGCTCGAGCTCTTTAAGGCCATTCTTATCGCCATTCATAAGCAGCTGAGTGCGTTGCTGCATGATGTGGAATGGCGCCCAGCTTTTTGGGTAAACAATATCGGCATCGCGCATGGCATCGGTCATGCTGTGGCTAACCTTAAAGCTACCTCCGCTTTGAGTGGCATTTTTTCTGGCAATTTCAACAATTTCAGGAATAAGGTCGTAGCCCTCTGGGTAGGCTAACTCCACATTCATGCCAAAACGGGTCATCAGAGCAATAATACCCTGTGGAACCGATAGTGGTTTGCCATAGCTGGGCGAGTATGCCCAGCTCATCACAATCTTTTTGCCACGCAAAGCATCCAGTGAACCATACTCATTGGCAAGGTGAAGCAGGTCAGCCATCGACTGGGTTGGGTGATCCATATCGCATTGCAGGTTCACAATACCAGGCCTAACAGGCAAAACCCCCTTAGTAAAACCTTCATCGAGTGCTTCGCCAACCTGGCGCATATACTTGTTTCCTTCACCCAGGAACATGTCATCGCGAATACCAATGAAATCGGAAAGGAACGAAATCATGTTAGCGGTTTCACGAACGGTTTCGCCGTGCGAAATCTGCGATTTCTCCTCATCCAACTCCTGAACTGCAAGTCCCAACAGGTTTGCAGCCGAAGCAAACGAAAAACGAGTTCTTGTGGACTTATCCCTAAAGTTTGAAATAGCCAGGCCTGAATCGAATATGCGGGGTGAAATGTTTTCCTTACGCATCTCTTTAAGAATGGACGCAACCTGTAGCACAACCTTAAGGTCGTCGTCGCTCTTCTCCCATGTGAGTAAAAAATCTTTACCGCTAAGGTCTGATTTGTAGTGATTTAACTCCGCTATTTTCTTGATTAAATCCATATTTCAAAGTTTTTATTCGGTTTTAACTATGTTAGCTAATTAGGCGTTGGTAACAAATTTAAAATGAAGTTACAGCTTATTTTGTAAATCAACAATCGAAAAACCTGAATCAATGTCGTTTGGATAATAAGTCGGACTCTCCCTTTGTCATCCTGAGCGAAACAAAGGATCTCGATTTATCTATTGTTTTGAGATGTTTCGCTCCGCTCAACATGACAATTAACCTTAACTAAACGACTTTGATTCCTGATTCACAATTCAATTTTTGCAATACGAATCCTAAATCTCATATGCGAAGGCGGCATAAAAGGCAGCAGCTGCCACCAAATCGCTAATGGGAACCTTCTCATTGGGAGCATGAGCTAACACCTCATTGCCTGGGCCAAAACCAATTGTAGGAATTTTATAGGTTCCACAGGTCATAATACCATTTGTGGAAAAGGTCCACTTATCAACCTTTGGAGCATTGCCAAAAAGCTTCTGGTAGGTGCTTACGCCTTTCTGCACAATCTCACTGTCCTCAGGCATTTTCCACGTTGGGTAGTATTTTTCCATGCCGTATTCCAGTCCTGTATAAGCCTTCTCGCTATAGTTTAGCACTTCCACCTTGGCATTCATGCCTTTAATCAGCTCTTCAATCTCGGCAACAGCGCTCTCCTTGGTTTCGCCCCAGGTAAGGCGACGGTCGAGGTGAATGCGGGCATAGTCGGAAACTGCGCATAGCGAAGGACTACTGGAGGTGAACTCCGTAACAGTGATGCTTCCCTTTCCCAGAAACTCATCGAATTTTAGTCGTTCGTTTAGTTTTTCTACCTCCAAGGCCACCTTTGAGGCCATGTAAATGGCATTTTTCCCTCTTTCGGGTGCTGAGCCATGAGCGGAAACACCGTAAAAATGAACCTGCATTTCCATTCTACCGCGGTGACCCCTGTAAATATTGAGGTTTGTAGGTTCAGTGCTTATAACAAAATCGGGTCTTATTTTATCCTCCTCCACAATGTACTTCCAGCAAAGTCCGTCGCAATCCTCTTCCATCACGCTACCTACAAAGTATATGGTTAAATCCCTGTTAAAGCCAAGTTCCTTAAGTATTTTGCCAGCCGTCACAAATGCAGCAGGGCCACCTTTCTGGTCAACTGTTCCGCGACCATGTACATACCCATCGCGAATTTCGCCTCCCAAGGGATCGAACTCCCAGTTATCCTTATTGCCAATATCAACCGTATCCATGTGGCCATCGATGGCAAGAATACGTTTTCCGTTTCCAATACGACCAATTACATTCCCAAGCCCATCGATAAAAACCTCGTCAAATCCAGCCTCTTCCATTTGCTTCTTTAGCTCCAGCTGCACGTCGCGCTCCTGCGCACTCAAGGATTTAATCTGAACCAATCGGGACAGATTACGTGCAGTATAATCGGCATATTTCTCCGATAACTCCTTTATCTTACTATATACGTCGCTCATTTTACTTAGATTTTAGTACTCAAAATTATTTTTAATTCTACACATTAAAGCATTGAGTATTGATAATTTTTGTGATACCAATTAAATATAGATATTTTTTCTACATATTACAAAATTATTATACCATTAATCTTCGATATAACTAAATTGAAAGATATTTTTGCCTAAAAAATTCCTTACAGAATATCTTAATAAATTTACAAAAAATTTAACATGGGTATGATTTGGCAATTTATACACTCAAAAATTCAGCAGAATATTGACGTTTACCTAATTACCGTTGCCGAAACACAGGGAAGCAGTCCAGGCAAGGTTGGGTTTAAAATGGCTGTTGCCGCCGATGGTAGCCTTTACGGCTCAATAGGTGGAGGTGTAATGGAGTTTAACCTGGTAGAAATGGCACGCAAGAACCTGGCACAGGGAAATAAACAAAACTTCTTGAAGCGGCAGGTTCACTCACACGATGCAGCTGAAGATAAATCGGGGATGATATGTTCCGGGGAGCAAACACAAATCTTCAGCCTTTTCTCAAAAGCCGATTCAGAGCTTTTAGCTAAGGTTATTGAGCTTGAAAGCGAAAACCGTCCGGGAAAAATAGTTTTATCATCCAGTGGCGCGGAGGTATACGAGGGTGAATCGCATATTGGTATTAAAGGAATTGAGTTTCAAAAAAGCGATTCAAGCTTCCGCTACAGCGAGCCTTTAGGGGTAAAAGAAACTGTTTACATATTTGGTGCCGGTCATATAAGCGTTCCGCTTTCGCAAATTCTCGGTCTGCTTGACTTTAGGGTTGAACTGTTCGATAACAGGCAGGGGTTAACCACCTTTGAGGGTAATACCTGGGCCCACAAAAAACAGATTGTTGACTACAAGCAGGTATCACACCTTTTACCTGGAAACAATAGAAGTTACGTTGTGATAATGACCTTTGGGCATAAGTTCGACGAGATAGTACTAAAGCAGCTAATCGGTAAGCCTTTGAAGTACATTGGTATGATAGGCAGCAAAAGCAAGGTGAAAACCATATTTGAGAGCCTTATTGCGGAAGGTTATGGCAAGGAGAATGTGGAAAGGGTTTGCTCACCCATTGGATTACCCATTGGTGGACAAACCCCTGCAGAGATTGCTGTGAGCATTGCTGCCCAAATAGTTGAATGGCGCAACAAACGTTAAATTTACTGCTCAATAATGGTGGCGCCAACCAGTGTTTTAATCTTTTTCTGTTCAGGACTTCCGGTATAGGTTAGGCTCCCACCGGTGCTAACATTAGCTTCAAGGACCTTTGATGCGTAAACCTTAGCGCTAGCACCTGTATTTACTTTTACATATGTTTTTAGAGCAATTAGGTCTATTGCCGTTAAAACTCCTCCGGTGTTAACTTTTGCCTCATAGCTGCTTACGCTGCCCCTTATGCGTAGGATTGAACCCTGTCCAACAGTTAAATCGGCAGTCTCAGCCAATACTGCGCCATCAAACTCGGAGCTGGTATTAATGTTAATTGAAATATTAGTTGCTTTGAGGGTATCCTGAAGGCTTACTGCAGCCGCTGCCGATACCGATATCTCTCTTAACTCCCTGTAGGTTAAGTAAACAGTGGCGTTTACCCTATCATAAAGTTTTCCTTTGAGTTTCACCTCAAGTGTATTGCCATTTACATCTAGCGCAATGTCCGATGCAGGAATGCCTTGTGTTTCAACCTTGGCATTAAGGGAATCGCCTTTAACAAGAAATACCTTAAATTCACCCCACACCCGAAGTTTATTGAACTCCTTTAACGAGTAAACTGCGGTTTGCTGTGCATAACCTATTGCCGAAACCAGTAAAACACTCAGGGCTAGAAATATTTTTTTCATAGTTATTTGTTTTAATCCATTTTGTCAAAAATAGCAATCAAATTCCATTCCAAATAGCAATTAACCTTTTTTATCGGTCGAACAAAAGGAGACTATTTATTGTTTTTATCAAAAGACTAAACAAAGTGAAAGCTTACATATCAATATTGATTACACTAATTTCATTAAGCGCTTGCGCTCAAAACATTAAGGATAGTACGATGAAAAGTGATGATTTACGTAATAAATTAACCGATATACAGTTTTACGTAACCCAGCAAAAGGGAACTGAAAGGCCATTTACTGGCGAGTACTGGAATCATTTTGAACCGGGTTTATATGTATGCGTTTGCTGTGGGGCTGAGCTTTTCCAGAGCGACACAAAATTTCATTCCAGCTGCGGGTGGCCAAGTTTCTTTGATAGCAAGTTTTTAGATAATATAAAGTTTCAGAAAGATTTAAGCCATGGTATGGTGCGAACCGAAGTGCTTTGCAAAAATTGCGGTGCACACCTGGGGCATGTATTCAACGATGGCCCAGAGCCAACCGGTATTAGGTACTGCATCAACTCGGCTTCGTTAAAATTTGTACCTAATAAAAAAGAATAGTTCATGGGCAGCACCACAAAATATATGGCAATGTTTCCACTTCCGGTGTTTCTTCTACCAGGTGAGGAAATTCCGTTGCGTATCTTTGAACCCCGTTACAAGCAGTTGATTAATGAATGCAATGAAACTGGCGACACTTTTGGCATACCATACGTGAGTAACGACAATATTAAATCCTACGGTAGCGAGGTTGAACTGGTTAACATTGTAGCCAAGAATAGCCTAGGTGAGATGGTTATTCTTATTAAGGCAATCGCAAACTTTCACCTTTTAAACCTAAAGGAGAAACTACCCAATAAACTTTATGGTGGTGGAATAATTGAGTATATTGACGATAGGTTCACTACAACCAATCCAGAGCTGGTAGTACTTGTTAAGAAGCTGAACCTTAACCTTGACCCTGTAATGGGATCGCTTATTACTGAGGACTCAGTAAACCTTATGAATGTTGCAAAGGCCATACAACTCGATTCTGACGAAAAATTCGCATTTTACTCCCTACGAAACGAGAAGCAAATGGTTAACTACCTGATAAAAAGGTTAAAGTTCATTGAGCATATTCAATTGCAGGAAAAATTGCTGGAAAATAATTTTAGCCTAAACTAATATTTTCCTTTATCTACATTCAGCAGGTTATGGTCTGGAATGGATTTAATATACTTGTTAAAAATCCTCATTAAGGATCTATCGACAACATAAGGGAAACGGGCACCTTTCCAGTGACTCTGATTGGAAGTAAATGTTAAGGTGTAGCCATCGGGGCGCGAAATAACAAGTGCCGATGTGCCTGCCATGGAACCTGAGCGCCATAGCGTTCCATCCTTCCTAACCCAACGCCAACCCAACGGCTGAAACTTCCCATTGTATGTTTCCTTCATGATATCGACAGACTGCTTTGAGAGAATGTCAGGAAAATCGGTTCTGCCATCAACAGCCATTACAAACCGGGTTAAGCTAATGGGCGAAATCACCCAGCCTCCGGCTGCACCCAGTGCACGCACATCGTTTCCGCCCCTCGATTTTAGAACACTCTGCTTTGAGCCATCAAAGGAAATTACCTTTTCAGCCTCTGGCACCTCGTAGTATCTAGCTTCGTTATCGTACTTTAAACTATCCCAGTTATTGGCCAAATGGGCATCGTAAATATTTAATGGTTTAAAAATTTCATTCTTTACATAGCTCTCATAATCCATTCCCGAGGCCTTTTCAATTACCCTTTGCAGTATTACAAATCCAATATTACTATATGAGCTACGGCTTCCGGGCTGAAAGTGAAGTCGTTTTGATAGGGCAAATACAATATAGTCATCAACATCCAAAGGTAAATCCTTATGAAGCTCGCGAGCAATAACATCTTTAATAAAAAGGTGATCGCCCCACCGGGGAGTCCATCCGCCCGAGTGATTTAGAAGGTTATGAACGGTTATCTCCTCTACCCTCTTATCCTTATAGCTCAGGAACTTTTCATCGTTTAGAATACCATCAGGGCCAAAAACCCTGTCATTAAGCCTCAGCTTACCCTCCTCAACAAGTTTCATAACTGCTGTAGCCGTTATAAGTTTGGAAACGCTAGCCACACGCATAGTATGGTAAGGCTGCATAGCCAGGCCTTCCTCTTTATTAGCCATGCCAAAACCACGTGCGTAAATAATCTTACCCTTATGGGCTATGCAAAAGGTTGCACCAACCAAATCCCATTTGTTCACAAACTGCTCAAACTGGCGATTGATAGATGAATACTCATTGGTGTTTGTAAGAGCATTGTTTACACTCAGCAAATCAACCTTTGCGTATTTTGATGACTCAGCAATTGGTAAAGCCAGAGTCCTATTATTTTTTTTCAGGTAGATACTAAAGGAAAGAGCTAAGAAAACAATCAGAATTGCCGAAAGCAGGATTATCAATTTCCTTTTGTTAACCATTACTATTTATATGAAACTTTGCGCTGCGAAGATATAAAAAACATATTAGTTGATGGTTGACAGTTGATAGTTGATGGTTGACAGTTGATGGTTGGCAGTTGATAGTTAAAGGTTGAAATTGATAAAAATCAATCCTCATTGCTCATATATAAATGATTACCACATGTTTGGAGTTTGCATAACACCAATCACTATACACCAAACGCTAAACACGAAACACTCCCCCCCCTGATCACAGAACTCCCAATGCTTTACTATCGCTTAACAGTTCGCATAAGCTCTTCAAGTAGCTCGCAAAACCGGTCAATATCCTGTTCGGTAGTGTCCCATGAGGTCATCCAACGCACCTCGGAACGATCCTCGTCCCAAACATAAAAGAAGTATTCACTTTGAAGGGGATGGATGAGTTCAGGTGGAACGATTGCAAAAACTGCGTTGGCCTGAACAGGCTGTGTGATTGTAACACCCTGTATAGCCGAAACCTTTTTGGCGAGCAGCTGAGCCATAGCATTTGCATGACGAGCGGTTGAGTCCCACTGACCATCCTCAAGGTAGGCTAGGAACTGGGCCGATATATATCTCATTTTCGAGGCCAACTGTAAGCCCTGCTTGCGGGTGTACATGAAATCATGCGCTAACTGTTGATTGAAAAAGACAATGGCCTCGCCATACATCATGCCATTCTTGGTTCCTCCAAAGGAGAGAACATCAACGCCTGCATCGCGTGTAAATTCCCTGAAACCCTTCCCGAGCGATACAGCAGCATTTGCCAAACGAGCACCATCCATATGCAAAAGCATGTTATGGGAGTGAGCAAAATCGGCCAGGGTCTTTATCTCATCAACGGTATAAACAGTTCCAAGCTCACTAACCTGCGATATAGAAATAACTTTAGGTTGAGAGTGATGTTGAAAACCGAAACCGTGCATATGCTTTTTAATACCGTCAATGGTTAACTTACCGTTTACGGTTGGAACGCTTAACAGCTTACACCCGGTAAACCTTTCAGGTGCACCACACTCATCTACGTTGATATGGGCAGTTTCAGCGCAAATTATGGCATTGTGGGGTTGGGTTACAGCCTTTAGTCCAAGAACATTAGCCGCAGAGCCAATGAACACAAAGAAAACCTCAATATCGTTGCCAAAAATCTGCTTGAATCTATCAATTGCTTTCTGCGTAATTGGATCATCACCATAAGCAATGGTGTGACCATGATTTACATCGTTAATTGCTTCAAGAATCCTAGGGTGTACACCCGAATTATTATCGCTAGCAAATCCTCGTGAAAACATAATGTAGATTTTTTCGGTAAAGTTAACTTTTTTATGGGTTAGCAGCCATTACGATTTGAATTTTCGGATCATTTGGTAATCAATATAGTATAGAATTTTGATGGAAAAACTATTATTCTGTGGACTATTCCAAATCCCTTCAATGTTTTTAAAATAGCGGTACTGGGGATTATCTAACAGCTCTTCGGCCTGATTTTTCCATGCAAAAACCAGTTCGCTACCCGGTGCAAAGTGCCATTGGTAAAACATATCGATATTGAAAAGGTTATAGTTGCGGTTTTCCGGATTGGTTATTGAATTGGTTTGCTCTAGCAAGCCGTCATTTTTTAAGGTAAAAAACTCATTGTACTTGAAATGCCTTATGTAGTGGCGAGCCCTTATGCTTAGGAACGATTTAGCTGTAAATGCAAACTGAATACTTAATGTATTTGTAATAGTAACCAGTTTACGGCTACCAAAAAATATGTTAGAACCATCGTAATCGTAGTATCCAATGTTGTTGCGTTCCGACTGATATGCCCAGCTGTAGATGGTTAAGAGTTTATCGGAAAATCTTATTCGAGGGCTAATGCTGTACATGTAACCCTTTTGATTGTACATATCGGCGTACCAAAACGAGAATCTATGATCCAGTGCAAATGTCTTGCGATAATCGGGTGAACCCCACCATTGCAACCATAAAACATGAGGTGTTAGAAATTTGCGACCCTCAACCCTTGGTTCATAGTAATCATAACCATAACGGGGATTATACGATGCATTAAAACCTCCAGTAAAGTTGTTGGTGTTCGTAAACTTTGCCTGAAACTCTATTTCTTGGCTCTGGAAAACTTTAGGATTGTATAACCGGCTGTTTGAGAACTCAAGACGAGCCTCCAGGTTCAACAACTTCCAGAATGGCTCAAAAACTTTATAAACAAGGGCCGCTCCTGAAGAAATCTCATTGGGGCTACGCAGATAACCTAAATCATTTGGGTTATAGTGCTCACTCTCAATGTTTGCCCAAATATACCCCTGAATATTTCCACTAATTTTTGAAATTGACAGGTTAGTCTTGAATCCATGCTGAACAGAATCGATAAAACGTTGGCTTAGTGCCCCAACCCCACTAATGCCAAAGGATTGCTTTTTATTTTTTAGATTAAACTCCGTAGCAGTAACATTTGAAGTAAAGCTATCGACAGGTCGGTAAACATTGGTATTTATTAAGCTTACATACGAGTTATTCGGTAAATTCTGGTCGAGTACGGTAATGTTATAGTTGGTGAAACCCTGTGTTAATAGCTTTCTCCTATTACCTGAAACAGTATCGAGTATTTCAGCATAGGTATTTTCAGTCATGGCATTGAAAAAACCAAAACCAAGGCCATTGGCAAAACGCCCCGATAGCTTACTGGCATTAACCATTTTGGTCTCAAGTGGATTCTTATCAACAATCTCGTTTGTTTTCAGCGAATCGTAAGCTGTATCGTAAAAGGCAGGGGTTCCGCCTATACGTCGGGAGTAGAAAATGCCTGCCTTCCCAAAAAGTTCAGTTCCCTCAGTAAAGAACTGACGGGCCTCATCGTACTTAACCTCAAAAGGGGTAAGGTTTAGCACCTTATCGTCGGAACGGACCTGGCCAAAATCAGGAATGAGGGTTACATCAAGGGTGAAACTCTGGGCCAAGCCCAACTTTAAGTCCATGCCACCCGAAACTCTTGAGTCCAATCCCTTTGTACCTGCATACTGGTCAACATAACCGGAAATATAGGGCAGAAACGACAAACGAAGTGGTGGTTTCACCCCCGAAATCCCTTTAAGAATGCCAGACTGGGTTATAAAACCCGCTTGAGTTTTGTCAACAAAGTTCCAGGTGCTTACTTCATTTTTACGCTTGATTAACCGTGAAAAATTGATTCCCCATACCTGATTAATATTCTTTGAGAATCGTAAAGCACTGTAAGGTATTTTCATCTCAACGATCCAGCCCAAGCTATCGAAACCTACAGCACTTTCCCAAACCGCATTCCAGTTCCTATCGCTTTGGTTTGAGGTAATTTTAATATCGGTTTGAACGCCCGAAGCCGAAACAGTGAACTGTAAATAGTTTACTCCATCGTTATATGTACTCAGGTAAACACTGAAAGCATCGGAACGCAACCTATCGCTGTTATCGCGCTGCCCAAGTTCCCTGAAAATGCTATCGGGAGAGGTATCGTAAAGTCGGGCTCCAATGTATATGGCAAAATCGTCGTATAGTACACTAACCTCTGTCTGTTGGAATGCCTTTAGCCCATTGTATGGCTCATAAATGGTAAAATTGTTGGCAAAGTCGGATTTGCCCCAAACATTTTCATCGAGCCTACCATTAATATAAATGTGTTCAGTAGCCCTAATGGCATAAATTTCACGTGTAATCCTTAACGAGTCCTTATTACGACCTCCTAAAGCAATATTTCCCACTATAAAAGAAAGGGAAAAAAGCAAAATCCACCTTTTCATTCGTAAAAAAATCCCAGTTTGTTTCTTACATGTAAGAGTATAAAAGGTAAAAATGGTTTAAGTCATTACAAAAAAAATACCCCATAATGGGGTATTGCTATTAGGAGTATCAATGTTGTTTAGTTAAAGTTATTTGTCATGTTGCGCGCAAGCGAAACATGACGCTGCCGTGTTGAGTCCCGATTTATAGGGATAGACTTCACCGAAGCATCTCATTGCTCTTTTCTCTACAATCCTTTGAAGAGATCCCTCGACTTTGCTCGGCATGACAAAAACCCTATCTTCCTTACTGCTCCCTTGTCATGCTGAGTCCCGATATTTCGGGATAGACTTTGTCGAAGCATCTCTTTGTATTTTCATTCCTTATGTTAATGAAATTCCTCAACCCAAAAGGAATGATATTAGCAGAGGCATAAAAGCCTGACCCGGCAATGGGTCGGGGGTGGAACGTGGCGGTGGGCCTAGTAAGCGATACCATATGAGCCACGCTGCAGGTGTGGCGAATTGTATCGCGTGGCAGTTCCACCCGTGGGGTACCCATCGGGTCGGGCTTTTCAGCCTTGATTTTCTTTGGTTCTTTCTTGTATCAAGACAAGAAAGAACATGTAAACCGCTCTTTGCCATGCTACTTTGGTGCGATGCAAAGTTACAGGGTCGTGCTTAGGAAAAGGTATTGCGTGCATCGCAATACATGTGGGAGTAGCCATGGAGTTACAAATATTTAGCCCCTACGGGGCTGGAAGCGTAGTTTGTGAAACTATTGTCATGTTGAGCACAAGCGAAACGTCGCATGGGGTCGATTAGAGATCCTTCGCTATGCTCAGGATGACAAATGAAGTCATTCGTGTAAGTTACTCGATGTTCGTTGTTCATGAAGCTATTGTCATGTTGAACTATAAGAAACGTCTCATGAGGCCGATTAGAGATCCTTCGCTCCCCGCTAGGGCGGGACAGGCCGCTCAGGATGACAGTCATGTATATTTTTGTTAACTATACGACATTGATTAGGTGTATTACTAAGTAAATGGGTTTTACTTTACTCTGGATGATTCCCTTACAATAAGTTGAGTTTTGAGTATTTCAGTGACAGGAGGTTCAGGTTTTGACTGGGTAATCCTACGGATAAGCTGCTCCATGGCCTTTTTACCCATCTCAAATCCGGGTTGGTTAACAGTGGTAAGAGTGGGCTCAACCATCAGTGAAGTTTGATCGTCGCCAAAACCAACAACAGCAATATCAGTTGGAATCTTATACCCGTTACGCAGTAACACCTTCATGGCTCCTGCAGCTGTAAAGTCATTTACAGTGAAAATTGAGTCGAACTTTAACCCGCTATCAATAAGCTTTTGGGTTTCAACAAGGGCCGATTGAAAGGTGTCGCATGGAATAATGAGTCGCTCGTCAATAACTACCCCATTGTCGCGCATGGCTTTTAAATAACCGTTAAGGCGATTTTGACCAATCAACCTGTTTTGCGGTCCTGCAAAATGAACAATTTTACGACGGCCCTGAACAATGAGGTGTTCAGTAGCCTGGTAAGCGCCATCAAAATCATCAATAATTATCTTATCGGCCAGGATTTCATCAACAGCCCTGTCGAAAAAGACAATGGGGATACCCTCCTCCTCAAACCTATGGAAGTGGTCGTAGTTAGCCGTTTCCTTTGATACCGAAACTAAAATACCATCAATAATGCCATTTAGGAAAGTATCGCATGCAGCTACCTCGCGGTTATAGTCCTCAACAGATTGACTAATCATAACGCTGTAACCATGTTCGTTAGCCACCTCTTCAATACCACTGATAACCGATGAAAAAAAGTAGTGCACAATTTCAGGAATAATAACCCCAATTACGTTGCTACGCTGATTGCGAAGGCTGAGGGCAATAATGTTAGGTTTGTAGTTGTACTTTGCGGCAAGCTCGTTAACCAACCGCTTGGTTTCCTGGCTGATGTCGGGGTGGTCCTTTAGGGCACGCGAAACGGTTGATGGGCTAATTCCCAACTCGCGGGCAATGTCCTTGATGGTAACCTGGCTCGATTTCATTTTCAAAGCATTTGAACTAATTGATAAATAGGTTGTTATTTACTTATTGCTATTGTTACATTCCTAACAAATATACTACTAAAAACAAGCAATAAAAGCCACTCGCCCAATGTAATATTTTTTTATCAAAATACAAACGTTTGCGGTATCGTTTGCATGTTTTTTTGGTTCAAAATCGCTAAAAATCACATAAGGTAGAGTTAACATTTAATAACTTTCAGGTGGAAAATTTTAACCTAACCATAAACATAATTTATATGAAAAACAAAAGTTTTTTGAGATCTATGTTTGTCATGTTGACCCTTTTAATCTATCAAGGGTTAGCATTTGGACAAGGCCTAACGGTGACAGGAACCGTTACCGATGCGGCCACAAAAGAACCCCTGCCAGGGGTATCGGTATTTGTTAAAGGTACTACAATTGGAACAACTACCGATCTTGCTGGTAAATATTCCATTAAACCACAATCGGCTAACGATGTGTTGGTTTTCAGTTTCGTTGGGTACGAAACATTTGAAGCACCAATTAACGGTCGTTCAACAATAGATGTTGAACTAGTTGTATCCACAAAGGTGATTGATGAAGTTGTGGTAATTGGCTACGGTACCGTAAAGAAAACTGACTTAACCGCCTCGGTAGCATCGGTTAGCTCCAAAGATTTTAACAAGGGTGCTATTACCTCGCCCCAGGAATTACTTGTTGGTAAGGCTGCTGGTGTTGTGATTACCACAAGCAGTGGTGCGCCAGGAAGCGGAGCCACCATTAGGATTCGTGGAGGATCATCTCTCAACGCATCAAACGATCCATTGCTAATTATTGATGGTGTACCCATTGATAATAACAATGTTTCAGGTAGTAGCAACCTGCTTTCATTCTTGAATCCAAACGATATTGAAACAGTAACCATACTTAAGGATGCTGCTTCGGCTTCAATTTATGGTTCAAGGGCATCAAACGGTGTAATTCTTATCACTACTAAGAAAGCAAAAGAAGGATCACCTTTCAGGGTTTCGTACAACGTTAACACCTCTCTTTCCAGTGCAATCAAATTCATCGACGTATATTCAGGTGATGAGATAAGGCAGATTGCTTACGCCAATCGTGATCTCTACGGTGCCGATAAGTTACTGCTTCTGGGTTCTGAAAATACAAACTGGCAGAAAGAACTTTTCAGGACTGCCTTTTCGCAGGACCATAGTATTGCTGTAAGTGGTTCTACTAAGTTTTTGCCCTACCAAGCAACAATAGGTTACACAAACCAGAGCGGTATCATGAAGAATACCGACATGCAGCGTGCAACCGGTTCAATTACTTTAAATCCATCGTTCCTAAATAACACCCTAAACATTACTGTTAACGCTAAGGGTATGTCGACCAAGCATAATTTTGGCGATGAGGGCGCGCTTGGTTCAGCCTTGAACATGGACCCCACACAACCCATATACGATGGCAATGAACTATCAAAGGGATACTACCAGTGGGAAAACTATGGTGCTAACCTTGGAACTCCAAACCCCGTTCAACAGCTAATGGATGTTGATAATAAATCCGATGTAGTTCGCTTCATGGGTAACTTCCAGGTCAACTATAAGCTTCCATTTATTGAAGGATTACAGGCCAACTTAAATATGGCTACCGACTACAATAAGGGGGAAGGACACAACAATAGGCCTTACTATTCACCTAACACCCTTCGTGGTCAGTACCTTGGTAGGCTAAACGATTACAGCAGTACTAATAAGAATAACCTGTTAGACTTTTACCTTAACTATAATACTGAGCTAGGATTCCTGAGTAGCAAACTTGATGCTACCGCCGGTTACTCATGGCAGCATTTTGAGAGAGAGGGTGACTCGTTCACACGAAGCCAGCTAGTTACCCCTTCATGGCCATATAAGGAAGAAAAGAGTTCATACATCACTGAGAATTACCTTGTTTCTTTCTTTGGTCGCGTTAACTACTCAATCCTTGACAGATACTTACTAACTGCAACCGTTCGTTACGACGGTTCATCGCGTTTTGCCGAAGGAAACCGTTGGGGTTTATTCCCATCAGCAGCTTTTGCATGGAAAATCAAGGAAGAGTCGTTCCTGAAAAATGTTGACCTAATCTCTGACTTAAAATTCCGTTTAAGCTGGGGTGTAACCGGTCAACAGGATATTTTCAATGATTACCCTGCACAGGCTAGGTATATCGCTTCATCTGAAGGATCATACTACCCAATTGATGGCGAATTCCGTCCAACTTTAAGACCAAACGCCTACGACCCCGATATTAAATGGGAAGAAACAACTACTCAGAACGTTGGTATCGACTTTGGTTTCATGAATAACAGAATCAATGGTTCATTTGATCTCTACAAACGCGAAACTAAAGATATGCTCAATGTAGTTGATATACCTAGCGGTAGCAACTTCTCAAACGTTCTTCTAACAAACGTAGGTAGTCTTGAAAATAAAGGTTTTGAAGTAGCCCTAAACGTTGTTCCTGTATCAACAAAGGACATGAACCTGACCATCGGTTTCAACCTAACCTACAATAAGAACAAGATTACCAAACTTTTAATGTCCGATGATCCAAGCTTCATTGGTATACTATACGGCGATGCCTTTACAGGTCAAAAACAGGTTACACGTGTGGGATACCCTGCCTACTCATTCTTTGTAAATAAACAGGTTTACGATGCTAACGGAAATCCTATCGAGGGTCTTTACGTTGACCTTTCAGGTGAAGGTGGTGTAGTAAACGGCGACAATGCTGATAAGTATATCTACCATAACCCTAGCCCCGATTACCTAATGGGATTCAACATCCGCTTCAGCTACAAGAATTTCGACATTTCAACCTCGAGCCGTGCTAGCATAGGTAACTATGTTTACAATGGTTTAGCTGCAGGTGCATCGTACGACCAAATGTACCAAATTGGATACTGGAAGAATTTCACCACTCAGCTTAGCGACACTCGCTTTGTAAAACGTCAGTTCACCAGCGATTACTTTGTTGAAAATGCCTCGTTCCTGAAGGTTGATCATATTACAGCAGGATACAATTTCAACAACATTCTTAACAAGGTTAACCTCCGTGTTAGCTTCACTGTTCAAAATGCTTTGACTTTTACAAAGTATAAAGGAATTGATCCTGAGGTAAATGGTGGTGTTGACTATAGTTTTTACCCAAGACCTCGCACTTTCATGTTAGGACTTGGTTTCACATTTTAAAAATCAAAAACATTATAGATATGAAGAGAGTTAAAATATTGTTCGGAATCTTTCTAGCATCGTTAGTAATTACCGCATGTGTGAAAGATCTTGATGTGAAGCCTAAGGATCCCAATACAATTCTTTCAGGGAACCTTGGCGATGACCCTGTCTACATGAAACAAGTTCTAGGTAAAATTTATGCTAGCTACATAATTGCAGGTCAAGGTGCAAATGGTGGTGCTGATATTAGTGCCCCTGACGAGAACTTCTTTACTACTTGCCGTGCACTTTGGAATCTACAGGAAATTACTACTGACGAAGCAATTTGTGCTTGGGGTGATGTGGGTATTGCTGACCTTAATACACAAACCTGGAGCGCTCAGAACCCATTCCTTACAGCTCTGTATCAACGCTTGAGCTTAACAATTACTTACGCTAACGATTTTATCAAGTTAACTAAAGGTAGTTCCGATCCCGATGTTCAACGCTACAACGCTGAGGCTCGTTTTCTAAGGGCACTTGCCTACTACTACCATATGGATCTTTTTGGTAATCCTCCCTTCACTACCGATAAGGATGGCGTTGGTAAGTATTACCCAAAACAGCTTGATGAAAATGTAGTTGAAGCACGTAAAAAACTGTTTAACTACATTGTATCTGAACTTAAAGCAATTTCACCCAAGCTATCAGCTCCCGGTGGTGTTTCCACACAGGCTAACCGTGCTGCTGCATGGATGTTGCTGGCCCGCACTTACCTTAACTCCGAGGTCTATACAGGAACAGCAAAGTGGGACAGCTGTAAAATGTATTGCGACAGCGTAATTTCATCAGGTGCCTACTCATTAGCTTCAAACTACCGTCAAAACTTTAGTGCAGATAATAATTTTCCTGCAAATCCGGAGATGATTCTTGCATGGGAACAAGATGGTATTAATACCCAGGGTTATGTTGGCACAACTTTCATTATTGAATCGAGCAGCGATGCTACTTACATCAGAGCTGAAGATTATCATGGTTTAACATCAAATACCAACTGGAATGGCAATCGCGCTCGTTTGCAATTTGTTGAAAACATGTTGGGAATTTCTGACCCGGGTTGGAGCGAAGGAGAAGATCTTCGTGCACTTTACCCTGCCGATACCCGTGTTTACCTTAAGGTTAAAAAGCAAACCGACATACCAGCTGCTTCATCTAGCGGTGACTATGGCATTGGCGTTTACAAGTTCACAGCACTAAATGTTGATGGTTCTCAGCCTGCAAATTATAACCCAGCTTTTGCCTGCACTGATTTCCCTGTATTCCGCCTTGCCGATGCTTATATGATGCGTGCTGAAGCCAATTTCCACTTAGGTAGTACTGCTGCTGCACTTGATGATATTAACTATATTCGCGACCGGGCTTATCAAGGAGGTGACTTTGGTGCTACACCAACTAATACCTACCGTTTAACCTCACTTACACTTGATGATATCTTAAAAGAAAGAGGACGTGAGTTTTACTACGAAGCTCAACGTCGTACGGACTTGATCCGTTTCGGTAAGTTCACAGGTGGATCATATGTATGGCAATGGAAGGGTGGTGTTAAGGAAGGTACTGCTACCCCTGATCACTTAAACCTTTTCCCAATTCCTGCTGCTGAAGTTTCAGCTAACCCATACATTAAACAAAACCCCAATTACTAATTTTTACAAAAAGTGAATGCTATGAGAAATAAATTAATAAAATATTTTGGGATAGTTGGATTGCTGGGCTTATTGGCCAGCTGTGAGAAAGATGGTGAAAAGATTACCATGCTATCCGATCCAAATCCTCCAACTATCGTTTCCATGCCCGAAATGAAATTCTACCGTACAGGAGACCCTAATCAAGTTGTTGAATTTAGGTGCACTCCTGTAGATCCAGGCTTTAATGCTTCAGCCACCTACTTTCTGGAAATTGCTCCTGCCGGTAGTGCATTTGCAAATCCAGTTCAACTTTACTCCGGTCCACAGGATACGCTAATTACATTCAAAGTAAGCGAGCTAAACGCTAAACTATTAAGTGTATTTGATGGCGATGTTGAAACGAATGCTGAAGTTAGAGTTAGAGCTATTCTAACTGTTGACGCAGGTACAGGGGCTCCAGGAACAGGGGCTAATGCCTTTGCATATACATCTGCTTCTTCAGCTACAGTTGTTAGACCATACGGTTTACCTCGTCTTGACCTTATTGGCACAAGCTTTGCAAACTGGATTGAATCACCCAATGCCGACGGAATTTACAGTGGGTTCGTAAAGCTAAGTTCATCTGAACCCTTTACCCTCAAAAACCCCGACGACAATAAGGTATATGGCTTAAATGCTGGGGGTACTGCTTTCGAAGAAAATGGTAGCAATAGCCTAACTTCGCCCGACAATGGTTGGTATAAGTTGACAGTAAACCTTAACGACGGATCCTTCTCACTTGATGCTCACATGTATGGTGTTGTTGGATCAGCTACTCCAAATGGTTGGGGCTCTCCTGACATAAAAATGGATTACAATCGGAAAAAGGGTTACTGGGAGGTTACCACTGATCTTAATGAAGGCGAAATTAAGTTCCGCAAGAATGATGGTTGGGCCTGGAACCTTGGTCTGGATGGAACTGAAGGTAAGTTGAAGCACGATGGTCCTAATATTCCTGTTACAAGTGCTGGTAGTTATTACATAACCCTAACAATTACAGAATACGAAGGACCAAACGAAGCTGGTGTTTATACAATGACTAAACTTAACTAATTTAAATTGGTACCGATGAAACGAAATATAATTACAAAATTATCTGCCCTCGCTTTAGTACTTGCTACAATTGGTTTTGTAGCCTGTACCGAGGAAACATCAGATAATAGGTTAGCCCCAAATCTTGCCACTACTCAGGTAATTGATGTTACTAGTAATTCTGCAACTGTTGTGGGCTACATAATTGCTGGAACTGAAAAATTCTCTGAAAGGGGTGTTTGCTACAGCACAAGCCCTGACCCAACCATTGATAATGATACCATTCATTGGATTGACAATGGCGAAAAGAAAGCAACATTCCAGGTTACAATTAGCGGGTTAACCCATGTAACTACATACTATGCAAAGGCCTACGCTAAACTAGGTAGTGAGGTTAAGTATGGCGAAGAACTTTCGTTCACAACTCTACCTATTCCACCAACGGTTACCACAGCCGATATTACCGATATTACCAGTTCATCGGCTAAGGGTGGTGGTAATGTAACCGATAATGGTGGTGCCACTGTAACTGCCAGAGGCGTTTGCTGGTCAACATCACAAAATCCAACCATTGCCAATGCAAAAACTACCGATGGAAACGGTGATGGCTCCTATAATAGCACTATTACTGGTTTGATGCCCAACACTACTTACTATGTAAGAGCATACGCAACTAATAGCGCAGGGACCTCTTACGGTGAACAAAAAGAGTTTACCACCCTTAACATCACTAAGTTCTGGGTAGTAGGCGACTATAACGGATGGGATAATTCCGATAATGCCAAGTATATCATTTCCTCATTAACTAGCGGAAACCAGGCCGAAGGTTATGTTTACCTTACTGCTGGCGGTATTAAACTGGTGACCGACCATAGCTGGAGCGACCCTGCTACTTTTGGCGATGATGGTACAAATACCGGCAAACTAGCAAATCCAGGTAATAACATTACAGTAGCATCGGATGGCTATTACCGTATCCGCGGTAATAGGGTTGATATGGCCTACGAATTGCTAAAAACTGACTGGGGTGTAATTGGTAGCGCAACACCACTTGGATGGGGCGACGAAACTCCTCTCCAGTATAACCAAACCTTAAGCCAGTGGATTGGTGCAATACACCTCACCAACGCTGAATTAAAATTCAGAGCTAACCACAGCTGGGACTACAACCTTGGCGGCGACAAAAATGCATTATCGTACGGTGGCGACAATATAGCAGTTGACCTTGAAGATGATTATGCTATTACACTTGATTTGAGTACACCAAACGAGTATAAGTGTAGCATAAACCGTTGGGGCATTATTGGCAGTGCAACTGCCGGTGGTTGGGGTTCCGACCAAAATATGGCATGGGATGCTGTTAATAGTGTATTTAAAGCAACTATTGATTTAGTTGTTGGTGAGATAAAGTTCAGGGCTAACGACGATTGGGCTGTAAACTTTGGTGGACCTCTTAATGCCCTTGAACCCGGTGGAGCTAATATTCCAATCAATGAAGCAGGCAACTACACCATAACCCTTAATCCATGGACTAAGGTTGCTACAATTACTAAGAACTAATTAATTCAGAAACCATAAGGCTGCCTCTAACTTTGAGGCAGCCTTATTTATAATCAAACTATGAAAAGGTTTTATTTATCTATTCTTTTTATTTATTCGGCATTAGGCCTTATGGCCCAACCCATTACCGTTACCCCTGCTCTCCCTACCGATGCCGATGCGGTAACAATTGTTTTTGATGCAACAAAGGCTACCCGAAGCGATCTGGTAGGATATACAGGCGAGGTATACACCCACACCGGTGTTAAGGTTGAAGGTAACCCTGACTGGCAGTATGTTATTGGAACATGGGGAAATAATACTACTCAGCCCAAGCTAACCCGTACGGGTACAAACACTTACCAGCTAACCATTTCGCCAAGCATTAGACAGTTTTATGGAGTGCCTGACGATAAAAAGATAACCCAGATGTGCTTTGTGTTCAGAAGTGCCGACGCCACAAAGCAGACCGAGGATATCTTCTACAATGTTTATGAACAAGGTCTTTCGGTTAGCATAACTAACCCCTCGCAAACAAAGCCTATATATGAGCTAAACGACAATATCAGCATACAGGTTTCGGCAAATAGTTCAACCTCACTAAAGCTTTACATCGATAATGCTGAGGTTGCCAGTACAAATCAAACAGCAATATCTTTCCCCTACACTGCCGATACATACGGTAAGCATTGGATTAAAGCCGAAGCATCGGATGGAACAACAACCAAATACGATTCAGTTTATATCTTGGTACGCACGCCTGTAGATGTTGCAACCCTACCAAATGGCATGCGCCCAGGAGTAAACATCTTGAATGATAATTCTGTTACCATAGTTCTATATGATCCTCCTGCAAAAAAGAATTATACTTACCTTGTAGGTAGCTTTTCCGATTGGTTGCCCGATGAGCAGTACTACATGAAACGCACGCCTGATGGTAAGTATCACTGGTTAACACTCAACGGACTTGAACCAAATAAGGAATATGCATTCCAGTTCCTAATTGATGGATACCTACGTATTGCTGACCCATTCACTAACAAAACACTTGACCCAAACGACCAGTATATACCCTCCTCAGTGTATCCTAACCTGATGGCATACCCAACCGGAAAAACAAATGGAATTGCATCGGTATTCTCAACCAACCCAACCACCTATAGCTGGCAAACAGCTACTTTCACACCTCCAACAAAGGAAAACCTTGTTATTTACGAGTTACATATTCGCGATTTTGTAGGCGATTCCTATATTCAAACAGTTAGAGATTCGCTCAGCTACCTGAAAAAGTTAGGGATTAATGCAGTAGAGCTCATGCCAATCAATGAGTTCGAGGGCAACGATAGCTGGGGATATAATCCATCCTTTTACTTTGCCACCGATAAGGCCTACGGCAAACCCAATGATTACAAAGAATTTATTGATGAAGCCCACAGCATGGGCATGGCAGTAATTATAGATATGGTACTAAACCATTCATTTGGCCAATCGCCACTGGTGCAGATGTACTCCACTTCCGATGGTTCAACCCTAGGCACTCCAACAGCCGATAATCCCTGGTACAATACTACATGTCCTCACCCGCCCTACTGTTGGGGATACGATTTTAACCACGAAAGTGCCGAAACTCAAAAGTTTGTCGATTCGGTTCTCACATACTGGCTAACCGAGTATAAAGTAGATGGATTCCGTTTTGACTTCACAAAAGGGTTTACCAATACTCCCAATGCAGGATCGGCATACGATGCTGCACGTATTGCGATTCTGAAACGCATTGCCGACAAAATTTGGTCAATTAACCCCAACGCTTATATCATTCTTGAACATTTCTGTGATAACAGCGAAGAAATGGCACTTGCTGAGTATCGTAGTAGCGAAGGGAAAGGTATGCTAATATGGGGTAACATGAACTACGCCTATGGCGAGGCAACTATGGGTTGGGTTTCAACATCCGATATATCGTGGGTTGCAGCCAAACAACGTGGTTGGAGCGTGCCACATGTTGTAGGATACATGGAAAGTCATGATGAGGAGCGGTTGATGTACAAAAACCTTCAGTTCGGCAACTCGAGCAACTCAGATCATAACGTGAAAACATTGCCAATTGCCTTAATGCGAATGCAAACCGCAGCAAACCTATTTATTCCATTTCCCGGACCTAAAATGATTTGGCAGTTTGGTGAACTTGGTTACGATGTAAGCATAGACTATAACGGTCGCCTTGGCCGAAAACCATTACACTGGGAATACTATCAGGACGATAATCGCAGAGAGATATTCAACACCTTTGCCCACCTAAACAGGCTTAAGCAACAGTATGAGGTTTTTAAAACAGATAACTACGATTATAACCTCTCCGGAGCAATTAAGTGGCTAAAACTAAATAGTAGTGCAATGGATGTGGTAATTGCTGGTAATTTTGATGTAAACCAGAAGAGTACTACTATCACCTTTAACAATACGGGTTGGTGGTACGAATACTACAGTGGCGATTCCGTTCAACTATCAACAACAAGCTACCAGTTAACCCTTAATCCAGCGGAATACCGCATGTTTACTTCTAAAAGGATTAAACGCAACGATATATACGTTGGCATAAATCAACCCAAATCAAGCAAAGCAGAGATAATGGTTTGGCCTAATCCTGCCTCTGAAAATATCTTCATAAAATACTTCCAACCCAGCAATGGCCAAGTAAAGGTTGATATGTACAACTTAACCGGTCAGCTTGTTTATAGCGAGACGAGGCATAACTTTTCAGGAGAAAATACAATCGGAATTAATATTCCAAATGAATTACCCAGGGGGCTATACATTCTCCGAATATCGTCAAATGGGTTTGTAAATTCATCAAAAGTAGCCATTGAGCAGTAGTTGGTTTAGGTTTTAGGTTTACATTTTTGGTGTAACCTACTCGGATTATTCGGGTAGGTTACTTATTTTTGGATATGTTTAGAGTAAGATTTCACTATATCACCCTTTTAATTCTACTTTGTTTGGGTTTTGAATTAGATGCTCAGAACGCTGAACATTGGGCAAACATTTATAGTTCATCCTTGTCAGGTTTTATGGGGAAAGTATTAGCACACAGCGATACCCTTAAGCCTCTAACTAATGGCATTGTAAAAGGATTTCGATTTTCAGTATCACAGAAAGCTAATGGGGGAAAAGCTTGGCACAACCGCCATGGAATGCCTTATGTTGGAATTGCTTTAACCGGTATCGATTTAGGGAATAAAAGGGTTCTGGGAAATGCCTGGGGAATACAACCCTTTATTTCGTACCAACTACTTCAATTTAAAAATTTCTCAGTTAGAACCGATTTTGGGTTAGGGTTGGCTTACATAACCCGGAAATACTCCCCTGCCCATAATCCAACCAATGTGGCAATATCAACCTCCATTAATTACTGGGCAACAGCAAATCTGACATCTACCTTCAAATTCTCAAACCGATTCAACCTTACTGCAGGCATTGAGTCCAATCATTTCTCAAACGGAGCAATAAAAAAACCTAACTATGGTTTAAACATTGTTGGGTTTTCGTTTGGCTTTACCTATACACCTGAAAGGGATAAGATAGATAATTGTAAGAAAGATGTCAACCTTGAGAATTCAGACGGTAAATCGCAACTAGGAATAGTAATTTTAGCGGGAATCAAGGAGACTGGTCCTGCAGGCGGGGAAAAGTACTACCCCTTTTCAATATCCATAGAATACCTAATGCCACTAGCCCAAAGCTACCCTTTGATGGCTGGATTAGATATTATGTTCGACAAATCAGCACGGTTTCACATCGAGCTAAGCGGAATGCACTATAGCCCTGTTAATGACGATTTTCAGGTGGGTATAAAAACAGGACTGCTAATTCCTTTCAACCGATTATCGCTACATGGGCATTTTGGATGGTACCTTTACAACAAAAACCCACGTTTACCGCTATACTACCAGAAGTTAGGAATCCGCTACCGGCTTTCAAGAACCTCTCAAGTACTGCTAGAGCTAAAAACCCACCTCAACACAGCCGACCATGTTGGGGTGGGTTACATTTTTACCCTCTAAACCAATTCGTCAATTTAATCTCCTCTAAAAATGTTTCTGTATCCACATTTTTATTTGCCTGGTTGTATATGTTAATGCATAGACATGGTTTAGCCGTTCACTTTTTGCTATTCCTCTAACTTCCTCTAGCTCCCTCTAACTCCATCATATTCTGTCTATTCCGACACATTCCGATTCATTCCGACTCATTCCTCTAAAATTAGCCCGGTTGTATTTGTTAAATCATGGAACTTCGGTTAAATTATTTAGTATTTCATGTAATGGCCAAAAACTTTGCCATTTGAGTATTGCAACCAAACTGAGCAGTAACTGCTTCCATCCTCAATTCCAAAATGAATTTCCATACCCTGGCCATTTGCAGTAAAAGGAGTTAGGTCCTGGTAGCTGCCAACAGGATTATTAACCACAATTGAATTACCAGTTAGAGTTGAACCCTGCTGAGCTTGCCACCAAAGGTGTACATAAGTGCCAGTATTATTGGTTAGCCTCAACTGTCCTCCTGTTTTGGTAAGTACAATATTTCCATTAGCCGCAGTAATTACTGTACCATCGCCTGAAAGATATATCTTACCTAAAACTACACCTCCTATATTACCTGCACTTCCTGAAACATTTCCTGTTACATCGCCGGTGACGTTCCCGGTAACGTTAGCATTTATGCCAGAAGCCATAATTGTTCCTGATACGGTTAAATCACCACCCACATTAAGAGTACTGGTAAGGGCTTGGGTATTTATTCCGAGTTTTTTAGAGGTAAAATCCCCGTAAATCAATGGTGGGTTTGTGCTGCTATTAGCAATATATAGCTTGCCGGTTGCATTAGTTTCTGAATATCCCGCCCTGTATCCTATAAAAACGTTATCGTTTCCTGTAAGCAGATTACGTCCGGCTTGGCAACCTAAAAAAGTATTCCTAAAAGTAGAGTATCCATGATAATTATTTGGGTCATCGCCACCTCCTCTACCTGCATCGATACCCACTATGGTGTTAGAGTTACCGCTCTCAAGCATATAGCCTGCATTGGTGCCAAGAAAAAGGTTTTCCTTACTCGATTGAATCTTGTATCCGGCATTAATACCTACAAATGTATTAAACGAACCATCCCAGCCCAATGAATTCAATCTGTACCCTGCAGATGTTCCAATCATTACATTATACTCCTGATTAGTATGATTAAATCCAGCGCTGGTTCCAATCAGGGTATTGTTATTACCAGTTGTTAAGTTGAACCCTGCACTTTCGCCAATTGCGATATTGTTGTTACCTGTTGTGTTTGAACGACCTGCCGCTACTCCTAAAAATATGTTTTTCCCCCCAGTTGTATTTGAGTAACCTGATTCATACCCTATAGCAATATTCTTTGAACCGTTCATTGAATAACCCGCTGACTCGCCAATCAGCACATTCTGTTCGCCATTAGGGGCATTTGCACCAGCCTTACTGCCAATATATACATTTCCCCCTTTATTCTGATGGATCAGACCAGCCTGATAGCCTATGAAAGTGTTGTCGCTCCCTGTATTATTTAATCCAGCTTGATAACCTAAAAACGTATTCCAATTACCTGCATCGTTACTTTTGCCTGACTGAAAACCAAGAAATGAGTTATATAAACCGGTTGTTATTGATTTACCGGCCTCATAGCCAATAAGGTAGTTCTCTTTTGTTAGTTGAATAAGTTGTGCGGTACTTTTTCCGTTAGTGAGTCCACCTACTGCGAAGCCGCCCTTAGCGCCCTTACCTGGGTTCTCGTTGATGTAAATTCTAGCCGAGTCAGGATTGACAAAGAGTAGATCCTGCGATACAATCTCTTTGGCTCCGGTCAATCCTCCCACAGCAAAGCCACCCTTTGCGCCCTTGATACCTGTGTTCTGATTGATGTATATCCTAGCACTATCAGGTGTTATTCGCAGGTATTCTATTTGCCCTCCCTTTGCACCGGTCAGGCCACCAACTGCAAATCCCCCTTTAGCACCTTTGATTTGGCTATCGGCGATATTAATCCGTACTCCTTCCTGATAAACACCAAAAATTACATCGCCATTGCTGTTCTTCACCTCAAATATGGGGTCGTCGGGGTTTGCGGTTGGATTTCCTTGAACTACTAGGCTATTACTGAATGTTAAGTTGGGCAATGCTGTTAAAGAGGTGGATCCATTCCAAATAGCCATATTACCTGAAGTTCCACTACCGGTTGTCCAGTCGGGTGTTTCCCAAACAACACCGCTCGAACCTCGCTTAAGTACTTGCCCCAAAGTTCCAGATGAATTACTGTAATCAAACATATAACCCGACAATCGCATATTTCCATTTACATGTAGAAGCTGTGTAGGTGATGTTGTATTTATTCCAATCATAGAACCATCGTTAAAGAGAGTGCTGCTTGCCACCCATGTTGTTCCATCATGCCGAAGTGTTTGCCCCGTTGTTCCAGATACTTGGGGACCCGGAGGCCCCTGTTCGCCATCCTGTGCCAGTATCTCCCACGAGTCACCATCCCATACAAACGATTTTTTCTCAACTGAGTGGTAAAAAGCTTGATTTAGCTGAGGGCTGCCCGGATACGTAGTGTATGTTCCTAACCATTGAACCGATATTCCCGGATCACCTTTAGGGCCTTGAGGAGCCTCAAATTCTATCCAGTTGGAACTATCCTCGCGGGGTGGTACAGTGGAAACTATTGAATCGGATGCCTGCATGATCCACATGGTATTTCCCGTTTGAGCGGTGTTCTCCGCAAAAACGTAGTCGTTGGGGCCATACTTTGTTCCTGCAACCCAGTCCCCCTGGTTGTTCAAACCTGTTCCTGCAGGCCCCTGAGGTCCTTCTGGTCCTACTGGACCTTGAGGCCCAGGTATTCCATCCTGCGAAATTATCTCCCATGAGTCACCATCCCAAATGTACGAAACCTTTGACAATGTATTGTAATACCCCTGGTTAAGCAGTGGATTAGAAGGAGGAGTACTAAGGCTACCCAGCCATTGAATAGATATTCCATTTGTCCCCGCAGGGCCAACCTCGCCCTGGTCGCCTTTTTCACCCTTTCTCCCAACTATAGGAATGGGGGTTGTGTAACTGGTTTGGTCGGTAAAGTTAAGGGTTAAGGTGCTATCTGAATTAAGCACTGCATCGGCAATTCCCACTCCCTGTTCGCCCTTATTCCCATCCTTAGCAAAAAGCGCATAGGGAACTGAAAGTAATTCTTTTGACCCTAAGTCAACCCATTGGGAATTTTCTTTAATCTCCATTTTTAAATAAACGCTCCCACTTTCCCAACGAATAGCATCAAAACTGCCCTGGGTATTTGCACCATTGCCTAACTCTACACTAACCAATCCAAACTGATTGGTTTGGACAGCATGCTCTTCAACATAGTAAACCGTGCTACCCTGTTGATTGGTAAAACTAAACTTAAGTTCAACATTTGTATTAGCCCTTACATTACCCTGAGCATCGCGAACTACTGCCTGGTAACCCATTTTATTGGGTTGTGACTTAACAGCAGTAGCTATAAGCAATAAAGTAATTAGGTAGATTAACTTTTTCATAGCAGTAATATTTTAAAATAATAATCAAGTTACTGCAACAAAAAAGTATAAATCAAGTTAATGCGTAAATTTTTGATAAACGAATTAAATATGACTCCTAAAATACATTTTTTGTCAATCAATCTTATAGTCAAACAGATAGGCCTTAACTGCTCCTATCAGGATTTTTGCTTCAACTACAATGGGAATCTTTTTTTCATCGCGCGAAACCCATACAATCATATCTTCACCACCCTTGAAAATAGTACCCTCAACCAGTTTAACACTAAACTTATAGGTGTCATATGAATTGCCATTGCGGTGCTTTATGTTTTCTGGGCCCAGGTAACGAATATACAAGTTGTAAACTCCATCATCAACAGCCATTGTCAACGGAACTAAATCGCCCTTATTCAATCTTTTAAAATCGATAGTTCTACAGTAATAAATGGCAGTTAGAACATCGAAAATGGGTTTATCAATGGTGAAAGTATTCTGTTTATATGGGCGGTTGGAAGTATAGCTATCAATAACCAGCTTAGAGTTGCTATAGCTAAAGCTATACCGGTTGAATACTTTGTAGCCACCCTCATAGCTTTCGCGTATAAACCATAATGGTGCAAGGCTCTCCTTTTTTGCTATTGATTCAAACCTTTCCCGTACCTTAAAAAACCAGTCGTAACTATTAAGCGAAGCTCCTAGCGATTTGAAATGGTAAGCCGGTACTCCATTAACCAATGTGTCGTTTATGTAAAATTCTGCAGTCCCGGCATTTAGCCAAACAAACTGCCAGTTGTAGTAGGCGTTGTATTTAACTACCTCACCCACACGGAACGGATACACCAAGGGTTTTTCCTGAGCATATACACCACATGAAACGATAAAAAAAATGAAAAGGATTGCTTTTACCTTATTTGGTAATAGCAATCCCTTATAACCAACAATTTTAGTTTTACAAACCAAGTTTCTCTCTTAAATCAACCTCCTTAGTAACAGGTTTAGAAAAGAAACGTTCAAATAGAACAATAATTATTGCACCAAGTATGGCAAAACCGATAGCACCAAGAAGGTATGGCTCGGCCTTATTTTCAATAAGATAGGTAGATGGTAAAACATTTTTCTCGATCAGTGGACGAACGTTACCCTGAGCATCAATAAAGGTTTGGGTGGCCACTTTCCATGGCCATACTTTATTTAGTGAACCAAGCATAAAACCAGCAAGAACAGCAATAGTAGCAGCATGGAAATGGTGGAGTAACCACGATAAAAAGTTTGAAAAGGCCAAAATGCCAATTGCAGCACCCACCAAGAAAACCAAAATTATTGGAAAATTAAAACTGCTGAGAGCCGACATCATGTAGATGTACTTTCCCATAAGAAGAAGAATAAAACTTCCGGAAATTCCAGGTAAGATCATTGCACAAATAGCCACGGCACCGCAAATAAAAATAAACCACAAATCATTAGGAGTTTCGGTTGGGGTTATGGTAGTAATGGCAAAGCCAAGAATAATACCAATAATAAAAAACAAGTATGTTGAAACATTCCATTTCTCAATAATCTTGGCCACAAACCAAACCGATGCCAAAATGAGCCCGAAAAAGAACGACCAAACAAAAATGGGATGATTGGTCAATAGGTACTGCATCAGCTTGGCCAGTGAGAGAAAACTAATAGCAATACCACCAATTACAGCCAAAAGAAAATCGGCGTTTATGGCTTTAAAATAGCTAAGTAGTGAGAGTGACTTAAGGTATTTTAATGATTCAGGCGCAACTGCGCTTTTAATTGAATCGATAAGTTCTTCATAAATACCTGTAATAAAGGCTATTGTACCACCCGACACTCCAGGGATTACATCGGCAGCCCCCATTCCAATTCCCTTTAAAACTAAAAGGATGTAATCCTTTATTCCTCGCTTTGTCATATTTAATCAACTATTTTAGCTCGTCAGGTAGAAACTGGAAGAATGTATCGCCTCGTAATCCAAGCCTTAGGGTTTCCAGAGAAATAACTTCGTTTGGAGCTATATTCCCAAGGTTAACGTTAGCGCCTAGCATCTTTATAAACCAAGCCTGTTGGCTTTTAAGTGGGGCTTCCCAAATTACATTTTCAACCTTTACATGCCTAACAATATCGTCAATTAGCTTTGTGTTGGCTGAATGGTCCTGGTTGTAAATGCCAATGTTTCCACTTTCGCGCGCCTCGGCAATAACCTTCCAGCTACCAGCCGAAAGCTCATGCTTCATCATGTTTATCCACTCCTCGTCAGGAATGTGAACATCGGCACGCTTTGATCCTACCTCCGAAATAACAGTATACCGTTTGGCTAGCTTACTGATATAATCGCACTTAACATGATTATCAAGCTCCATTGAGCCATCGGAAACCTCAACCAGGTCGAGCTCAAGCTCATCGACAAACTTTACAAAGTCGTCGAACATACCCCTAATGATAAAGATTTCGAATAGAGTACCTCCAAGGTAAGGCCGAAGGCCTGCATTCTTATAAAGCTTTACTTTCTCCTTCAAATTATTAGTTACCAGCGATGTTCCAAAACCTAACTTCACAAAATCGACATATTGACCGCTACTTTCAATCAGGCTTTGTGCCTCGGACATACTTAAACCCTTATCCATTACCATGGTTAACCCGTATTCACGGGGCTTTGGGGTTCGAGCTGGAATGAACGATAAGTTATAATTCATAGCAAAAATTTTTTGTTTAAAGCCAAATGTATGATTTTTAAAATAAAAAAGCTGCATTTACATGCAGCAAATTATTAACAATACTTTTTCAACGGAAAAGTTAACTTCCGTAAAGGTATGATTTAAAGTTTATTGATATTTTCAATGAATTCCTTATCGGCGTCAGGATTAACCAGGTTTATGAAGTCGTCGATTGATGAGGGGTCGATACTTTTTGCATCCTTGAGAATATCAAGAGCTTCCTTGGGCCTATGCGATAGGTACAGGGCAGCCGCATTGATTATTTTGATTGAGACATTTGAGTCAAACTTGTTGCCCAGGCCATCAATGAGTTGCTCAACCTCCGTAAATCGTTCCTCGTAAAGTAAAACCTCGGCAAGTGATAGGTATGCATCGGGCAAATCGGGGTTTAGGCTTGTTGCCTCACGGTAAGCCTTTAGGGAGTTCTCAAAATCGTTTGTTTCAAAGTAAACCCTACCCAATCCCAACCAAAAATCGTACTCTTCAGGGTTTAAAGTGATAGCCCTCCTAATGAAATTGAGGCTAAGGTCATACTTTTTACGTGCTGCCAGCACAACCCCTATGCCATAATACCCCTCAGCAAAATCAGGATCAATTACTATTGATTTATTGTAGGCCTCAAGGGCTTTGTCGAACTGCTCAAGTTTCTCGTAACACTCGCCAATTAGCGCAAACACCCTTGGGTTTTCGGACTCAAGTTCTGCTAACTCATTAAATACCTTTAAAGCATCGGCATATTTTTCCAGCGAGGCAAGTGTATTACCCTTATTATGAAACGCTGAAGAGTACTGTGGATCAACGGCAATACAAAAATCGTAACACTCAATGGCCTTATCAAATTCACCGAGCTTGGTATGAACTATTCCTAAGTTGTACCAAGCAGGAGCTGAAAATGGGTTAATATCGAGGTACTCATTATAGTACTTGACACTTTTATCGAGCTCATTTAATCGCTCAAAACAGTAACCCATGTCAAAAAGAACGGCTAAATTGTTCTTCTCCTTGTTGTATGATATCAATAAGTATTTCAGCGCAAGATTTATTTCCTCGTTTTCCAGGAAATAGGTTGAAATGCGATGTAGGAGCTCAATATTATCGTCAGCGTCAGCTGTAACAGCTTTATCGAAACACTCCACGGCAGCATTTAACCTTCCGAGTTCAAAAAGCACTTCGCCTTTTACGTATAACAGGTCTGCATTAAATTTTTCAATTTTTTCAACCTCAAGAATGAGCTCAAGGGCTTTTTCATTGTCTCCGGTAAAATGGTAGTACTCCGCCCACTTGTATTTAATTTCAATTGAACCAGGGTAAATATTCTCAGCATGTTTTAATGCGACCAGTGCCTTTTCATCGTCCTCATGAGCGATGTAAAAATCAATAAGTTCAACAAACTCATGAACATCGAAAAACTGAGCCCGCCCGCTTTGAATACTTTCATCAAAACGTTCAACCAAATTAAATAGTTCCTCAAAACTCAGATAATCGCTGCTCTCGTCCTTCATGCCGTAAAAATAATTAACCTACAAACATACTAATAAAATGAATGTCGCCCTTAGTAAAGTTAGTTAAATTAAGTGTAAATACCTAAAATAATCACCCAAAAAGGGTAATAACTTATCAACACCAAATGTATCTTATGAACACGGTTGATTAAACCATGCAAAATGCAATAGATAATGGTGAAATAAAGGTTAAAAAGGGGAACTAAAGATCATGAAAGTACTTCATGAATTGTACCCTTTCAAAAGCAGCAGGATTGTATGTTTTTTTCTGGCTCATCTTGCCACGGAATTCGTCAATAGTTTTATATCCATTAGAATTCATCCACTCCTCAAACTGGCGAATGATAAATGAGGCTTGTTCCTTGCCATTACGATAAAAAGTTGAACATGCCTGAACAGCATTAGCACCAGCCAGAATTTGCTTGACCATTGCATTGCCATCGTGTACACCGGTTGATGCAGCAATATCGCAGCTAACCCTACCGGACATAATAGCTACCCAACGGAGCGAGGTGGAAATCTCTGAAGGAGTGCTAAAAACACTCGCCGGAGTGAACTCCAAGGTGTTTACATCAAAGTCGGGATTATAGAACCTGTTAAACAGAACCAATGCTTTTATTGGAGTACTACTCAACCTCACAAGGAAGTTTGCTAGCGCCCCATTGAAGTAACCAACTTTCATGGCTACCGGTAGCTTAACAACACTAGTAACACGTTCAGCAATTTCAAAGTAAATACGCTCATTCTCTTCGGCTGAACGGTCAGGGTCAGAAGGCAATGAGAAGACATTCAATTCAAGTCCGTCTACCCCAGTATCCTCAATGCGTTTGGCAAAATCGATCCAACCCTCGGATGTAACACAATTGATGCTGGCAAAAATGGGTATAGATGTTTCTCTTTTAACCTTTCTCAGGAAATCAAGATAGTTAGATATGGGGTCTTCCATACTGTCATAATCAAAATACTCCATGGTTTCGGGGTAAATGAATCCTGATGCCTGCATCTTGTTAAGATTATCATGGGCTTTGGCAATAATCTCCTCCTCAAAAATTGATTTAATTACAACAGCTCCAGCACCACGCGCTTCAAACTCAACTATATCATCGATATTTTCAGTTAAACCTGAACTTGCAACTATTAATGGATTGCGCAGGTTTAAGCCCATGTAGGTTGTTGATAGATTTGCCATAGCCGAAAGATTTAATTAGTAGTTGACTAACAATAAATTTTTTAAAGAGTTCACTAAATGTAAGGCAAATTAATTAATAAAGCAAAAAGGGAAGCATGTGGCTTCCCTTTTATTCAATCAGAAAGGTTGATTATAGCTTTTCAATTTCCTTTTTAATCTTATCGTAGGTTGAATCGCTTACAGGCGCAAGGGGCAGACGAAGCACATTTTCAATTAGGCCCAGTGCATTAAGTGCAGCCTTCACTCCACCAGGGTTACCCTCAACAAAAAGTAAATCTATAAGCTCAATCAAACCCAGGTGTAATTTAGCTGCATCGGTAAAGTTGCCCTGAAGGGCAAGGTTAACCATCCGTGAGAACTTAGCAGGAGCGCAGTTGCCTAAAACCGAGATTACGCCATCGGCTCCCATTGATATTTGCGGTAGCGTTAAGCCGTCGTCGCCAGAAAGGACTAGGAAGTTGGAAGGCCTATCGCGGAGAATATAACCCATTTGGGTTAGGTTGCCCGATGCTTCCTTAACCGCAACAATTTTACCCTGGAACTCATGGGCAAGCTTAAGGGTGGTTTCGGCTGTCATATTCACACCAGTTCTACCGGGAACGTTGTACACAATAATGGGTAAGTGGGTATTTTGAGCAATGGTTTTAAAGTGAAGGTATATTCCCTTCTGCGTGGGTTTATTGTAGTATGGTGTTACTGAAAGAATAGCATCGATTCCGGTTAAATCAAACTTTGCGTAAGCTTCAATTACTTTATGGGTATCGTTACCACCAATACCTAAAACAATGGGTACCCGGCCATTTACCTTTTTAACAACGTAATTGGCCAACTGGCGCTTTTCAGAATCGGAAAGGGTTGCCGTTTCGGCAGTTGTTCCCTGAACTACAAGGTAGTTAACCCCATTGCCAATTAAAAACTCAATAAGCTTATCGAGTGCAGGGTAATCAATTTGATAGTTGGAACTGAAAGGGGTAACCATTGCCACCCCAAGACCTCTGAGTTTAGCGGTGTCCATAAAAATATTTTTAAACTGTTTGTTGGGCAAAACGGTTATTTAAAACCTCAAGGGTGTTATAAATCTGTTGAGTGAGGTACTCTAAACCCAACGATTTATCGACTGTTACTATCAGGTCAAAAGGGTTATTGAAGTAATTTAAAGCACCAACCTTGAACTTAGCTTTGGAAAGCGATGAAACCCACCGGAGCGGTAAAACCTCATCCTGGGTTAAATCAATTAGAATATCAAAGTCTTTTGCTACAAACTCCGATACGACTGGTGATTGGGGCTTTTTATACCAATTAAGTTCACCCATTGAGAAAACCTTTATTCCCTTTTCCATGGTATAAAGCTGTGGTACCTCCTTATCGTTAAAGTAACCAACTGCTTCCACAGTAATGGGAATGCGTTCAAGTATGGACTTAAATCCAACCACTACATCAAAAACCTTAGAATCGGTAAGGTTGAAAACTATACCAACATGGCGGGCAGTAGTTAAATTGTACATCTGTCGTTGGCGTTTCAGGAATTTAGTTAGCTTGCCAAGCTCCTTTAACGACTTATTATACTTGAGATTATCGAACATCTATCTAGGTTTATGTTGAAACGCAATTTTACAAAAAAAACAGTGTAAATCAAAAAAAAGCTTATAGCCTACCCCTCAATAATCCTAAAAAATTCTTCCTCATCAATAATTTTTATTCCCAGCTTTGTGGCCTTCTCGAGTTTTGCCGGTCCCATATTTTCACCTGCCACAAGAAGCGATGTGGAGGCTGAAATGGAGCTAACATTTTTACCGCCATGCCTAGCAATTAACTCCTTAAGCTCATCGCGTGAAACTCGGGAAAATGTGCCTGAAATCACGATTGACATTCCCTTAAGCCTATCGGACAACAGGCTAGTATCAGCAGAGCTAACAGCCATTTGAACACCTGCTGCCTTTAACTTATCGATGAGCATTCGGTTACGTTCATCGCTGAAAAACTCTATAATACTCAAAGCAATACGGTCGCCAACATCCTCAACTTCAACAAGTTGTTCAACGGTAGCAGTAGCAATAGCATCGATACTTCCAAAGTGTTGCGCAAGCTTTTTTGCGGTGGTTTCACCAACGTATCGTATTCCAATGCCAAAAAGAACTCGCGGAAAAGGAACTGACTTTGATTTTTCAATGCTCATAATTGCATTATCGGCCGATTTATCGGCAAACCTATCCAATGCTAAAAGTTGTTCGCGGGTAAGCGAGTATAGGTCGGCAGCATCGCGAATAAGGTTGTTATCGAAGAGCAAGGCAACCGTTTCCTCACCTAAACCATCGATATTCAATGCTTTTCGGCTGATAAAGTGTTCAATCCTACCCTTTATTTGCGGTGGACAGCCATACTGGTTCGGGCAGAAATGGCGGGCTTCACCCTCAGGCCTAACCAATGTAGTTCCACATTCAGGACACGCACCCGGAAAATCGATTGGTTTACTGAAAAGTGACCTTTTCGATTGGTCAACACCAACAATTTTGGGAATTATTTCACCACCCTTTTCAACAAAAACCCAATCGCCAACTCTAATATCAAGCAGCTGAATTTGGTCGGCATTATGGAGCGAGGCGCGCTTAACCGTGGTTCCAGCCAGCTTTACCGGCTTTAGGTTGGCAACGGGCGTTACAGCACCAGTTCGTCCAACCTGAAAATCGACCGAAAGCAATGCGGTTGAAACCCTTTCAGGCTTATACTTGAAAGCAACAGCCCACCTTGGTGTTTTTGCAGTAAGGCCCAGTAGGTTTTGCTGCCGATAGCTGTTGATCTTAATAACAACCCCATCGGTATCAAAGGGCAATTTCTTCCGCGCCTTATCCCAGTGCTCAATGAAATGCTGAACTTCTGTTAAATTCTTGCAAAGGGTCATATGATCCGACACCTTAAAGCCCCATTCCTTGGCCTTAAGCATATTCTCGTAATGGTTGTCGGCAGGAAGGTTCTCGCCCAATAGGAAATAAAGAGTACAATCGAGCTTACGGCGAGCCACCTCAGCAGAGTTGAGTAACTTTAATGTGCCGGCAGCTGCATTCCGTGGGTTGGCAAAGGGTGTTTCACCAATATCCTCGCGTTCACGGTTAATTTCTTCAAAAACATTTCGGGGCATAAATATTTCGCCCCTTATTTCGAACTCCTCGGGGAAATCGGCCCCATGTAACTCAAGGGGAATGGTTCTAATGGTTCGAACATTAACGGTAACATCGTCGCCCATAGTTCCATCGCCACGAGTTACGGCCTGAACTAATCGCCCATTCTTATAGGTAAGACCAATGGCAACCCCATCGAACTTTAGTTCGCAAACGTACTGAAAAGGTTCCGGTAATGCCTTACGGATACGGTTATCGAAATCAGTCAGTTCAGAGTATGAATATGCGTTGGCCAATGATAGCATTGGATATTTGTGCCTTACCTGAACGAACTCCTGCGAGATATCGCTACCCACCCTACGCGATGGAGAATTGGGATCGTCAAATTCAGGGAATTGCTTTTCTAAATCAATTAGTTCGCGCAGGAGCTGATCGTAATCGTAATCGCTAATTTCAGGCTGCGCCTTCACATAGTAAAGGTAATTATGCCTATTCAATTCATTTCGCAAAAATCTGATTCGCTCCAAAGCCCTTTGACTATCCATTTTTAAATAGTTTATGAATTCAAATTTAGGCTGAAAATTGATTGAATGAACTAGGACAGTATCTGAGTTATTAACAAAATTGATTTATGCAAAAAAACTTTGGACTAGACATCCTTTATCCTTTATCCTTTATCCTTTATCCTTTATCCATTACCCTTTACCCTTTCAATATCCCCTTGCAATAGATTAACTAAATGTCGTATTTTTATGGAAAAGCAAATTAGGGCAGATGAAAAACAATGATTTGAATTTCAAGGCATTCGAATTATCCAAGAGTTCGTTATTGAAGAGCATACAGGAACTTCAACCTGACAGTAAGGCCAATCAGGTTGTTGAGGCTCTTGATATGGCAAAATCGATTTATGAAAAACATGGAGAGTGGACCGATTCTATTGCTACACATCTTGTTAACGTTGCCCAAATCTGCTTGAATGAAATTGGACTTGGTACTACTAGCTCAATTGCCGCGTTGTTACACGAAACTATTGAACGCAAATGGTTAACCCCGGTTGAGATTGAGAAAAAGTTTGGAAAAGCAGTTGCCTCAATAGTGTTGAATTTTACTCAAATTTCAGGGCTCGACCCAAAAGATCCAAAAACACAAGCAGAGCTTTTCAGACAAATGCTAATCAGCCTATCGTCCGATGCACGGGTGATACTGATAAAATTAGCCGACAGGCTCGATACCATGCGAAGCCTTAGCAAGGAGCAGCCCGATGTCAGGCTAAAACGTTCATGGGAAACATTTCATCTCTATGCCCCACTTGCACACCGCCTTGGCTTATACAGGCTAAAGTCCGAAATGGAGGATTTAGCCATGAAGCACATCTACCCCAAGGAGTACAAGTACATTATAAAAAGATTACAAGAAACCACAGCCAGTCGGAACAGATTCCTACAAAGCTTTATGGCTCCTATTGAGGAAGAGCTCAGAAGGAGGGGGTTTACATTCACCATAAAGGGAAGAACCAAATCCATATACTCCATTTTCAGAAAGATGCAAAATCAGGAGGTTGATTTTGATGAGGTTCACGACATTTTTGCCATCAGGATTATACTTGATACCAAACCCGAGAACGAAAAATCCGATTGCTGGCAGGTTTACTCCATTATTACCGATAAGTACACACCCAATACGGAACGCTTGCGCGATTGGATTTCGGTTCCTAAAAGTAATGGTTACGAAAGCCTTCATATCACAGTACTTGGACCCGAAAACAAGTGGATAGAGGTTCAAATCCGTACTGTGCGAATGGACGAAATAGCCGAAAAAGGTCTTGCGGCACACTGGAAATATAAAGGAATAAGGCAGGAACAGGGAATTGACGAATGGGTTGCCCGCGTTAGGGAAATACTGGAATCGCCCGATACTTCGCCAGAGGATAAGGTTGAGCAATTCCAGATGAACCTTACCAGCAGCGATATCTATGTTTTTACACCTAAGGGTGATATACGAAAACTACCTGCAAAATCGACGGTGCTTGACTTTGCCTTCGATATTCATACCGAAGTTGGCTCGCAGTGTATTGGAGCCATTGTAAACGGTAAGAATACCACTATCAAGCAGGAACTGCAAAACGGCGATGTGGTTGAAATCCTTACCTCAAAGAGGCAAAAGCCCAAAAAGGACTGGCTAACATTTGTCATCACCTCAAAAGCTAAAAGTAGGATAAAGCAGCAGCTCCGCGATATTGAGAATAGTGAAATACAGGAAGGGAAAGAAATACTGCTACGTAGGCTAAAGAACTGGAAAATTGATGATGTTGATGAGGCTTTACGAAAGGTAAACAAACATCTTAAGCTAAAGAAACCTACCGATATCTTTATACTCATTGCCCAAGGTAAAGTTGACCTAACGGCCATTAAGACCCTACTAACCGCCGAGGAGGAAAAGCCTGCCGTTAAGGAAGATATCCCAAAGCCCGAAGCCGAAAAGGCTGAGGTAAAGGAAAGTTCCGATTACCTTGTAATTGACGAAAAACTGGTGAACATTGAGTATAAACTTGCCAAATGCTGCAACCCAATATTTGGTGACGATATTTTTGGCTTTGTGACAGTAAACGAGGGAATAAAGATACACCGAACGTCATGCCCAAATGCGGGTCAGCTAAACCAGCGTTGGCCATACCGTGTGGTAAAAGCACGGTGGAAAGGCTCGTCAAAAGCAGGTGCATTTCAAACAACCATTAAGGTTACCGGAACCGATGAAATTGGAATTTTGAACCGTATATCGGAAGTTATCAGTAAAGATTTACGGGTAAACATGCGTAACCTGAATGTTAGCTCCCGCGATGGTCTGTTTGAAGCTCAAATACAACTATACGTAGAGGACACCAAGCATCTTGAAATGCTGCTATATCGTCTTGGCAGAGTGCAGGGTGTACACAAAGCAATTAGAATGAAATGATTTGCACAAAACCATTAACTAAAAAAGTACCACAGAGTTACACTGAGTACAACAGCGTTGCAAAGTGTCAAACCCTTTGTATTCACTATCAACCATTAACCTATTCTTTAACCTTTATCCTTTATCCCTTTTTCACCTTTCCCCTAAACTTTTTTTAACCAACCCCATTTATTGTTTTCGCATTTTTTGCATTATATTGGTGGCAGGAAATTTTAAAGGTTATGAGAAAGATTTTTTTAACAGCAGCAATAGCATTATATGCGATAAATTCTTTGCAGGCACAGCTTGTTCAGGATTTATACAGAATTTACGAGCCGGTTTATAGAAGTTCTGAGACCGACTCAACTGCTGTGTTTACCCCATTTGGAATAGTTAAGCCCGGAATAAATTACGGTTTAAGCATGGGAACAGGCTATTCCTTTTTGGGCAACGGGATTGGTATGTCCGGGAGCTATATAGCCCCAAGTGTAACCTACTCAAATAACCGCTTACAGGTAGTTGCAGGTGTTACTCTCTCACACACAAATATGCATGGATTAAGACCCGATGGTGCCAATTTTGCTCAACCTTATAGCGGTGCAAATCCATATCAGGCATGGGCATACACTCAATACCAATTCTCAAACCGTTTTAGCGTGTATGCCATGGGAGCGGTATCGCAAAACCAAACCTTATTCTCACCCTTTAATAGCTATATGGGAACTTTTAATAGCCAACAATTTGGTGTTGGATTTAATTACCGTTTAGGTAGTAAAACAACAATAGGAGCTAGCTTTAACTTTGTTAACCGCAATCCGAACAATCTCTTCTTTAACCCAAATTCTCCTTTTGGTTGGTAGAGTATAGAAACTCATATTTTGGGAATACTTAAAAATTTTTCATCGAAACATATTGTAAAAAAGGCTGCTCGCTGAGCAGCCTTTTTATATTAACCCCAATATCGCTATTTCTTTAATCCGCTACGTTTCAGTAACGCATCGATTGTTGGTTCCTGACCACGGAAACGCTTGTAAAGGGTCATCGGATGTTCGCTGCCACCTCTCGATAAAATATTCTCTCTGAAGCTCTGAGCAACCTCACGGTTAAATATTCCCTTTTCCTTAAAAAGCTCAAAAGCATCGGCATCGAGCACTTCGGCCCATTTGTAGCCGTAGTATCCGGCGGCATATCCACCCTCAAAGATATGGCCAAAGGTTACGCTCATATTTGTGCCTTTTACCGGGGGTAGAACATCCAGGGGATTAAGTACCTTTTTCTCAAATCTGTCAACATCTTCAGTTACAGGCTTAGTAATGGTGTGCCATGCCATATCGAGTATTCCAAAACCTAACTGACGTAGCGAAAAGTAGCCTGCCTGAAAATTACGGCTATCAATAATCTTTTGAACAAGCTCCTGCGGGATTTTCTCGCCGGTTTGGTAGTGTACCGCAAATAAGTCGAGGTATTCCTTTTCAACTGCAAAGTTCTCCATGATTTGTGATGGCAGTTCCACAAAATCCCTATAAACCGAGGTTCCGCTAAGCGATGAGTAGTTGCAATCGGTTAGCATACCATGCAGTGCATGACCAAACTCATGAAGGAAGGTAGAAAACTCATAGAAAGTAAGCAACGATGGTTGTTTGTCGGTTGGTTTAGTAAAATTGGTAACAATTGAAACAATTGGGCGAATGTCCTTGCCTTTTTCACGGTACTGTGAACGGAACGAGGTCATCCATGCACCTCCACTCTTACCCTCGCGAGGGAAAAAGTCGAGGTATAGGACTGACATGAAACGTCCGCTACCATCGTACACCTCGTATGCTTTTACATCGGGGTGGTAAACAGGGATGTTAGCGTTAGGTAAAAAAGTAAGTCCGTACAGCTTATTGGCCAGAAGGAAAACACCATCGATAACCTTCTCGAGCTGGAAATAAGGCTTTAGCTCCTCCTCGTTATAGCTATACTTTGCATTCTTAAGCTTTTCGGAGTAATACGACCAATCCCAACGTTCAAGTTTGCCCTTAAATCCCAGCTGGCGGGCAAATTCCTCAACCTCTTTAACCTCCTCGCGAGCAGCAGGCAACGATGCGGCAACCAACTGGTCAAGGAATTGATTAACTCGCTCAGGAGTTTCGGCCATGCGGTTCTCAAGGACAAAGGTGGCGAAGTTTGGATAACCTAGAAGGTTTGCCAATTCTAACCTAAGATTTGCGATACGTTGAGCAATTTTTTGGTTATCGTACTCATTGCCCTTGAAACAACGATTACCGTAAGCCATATAGAGCTGTTTACGGAGTTCGCGGTTATCGGCATACTTCATAAATGGGCCATACATGGGGTAGTCAAGTGTAATAACCCAACCCTCGAGCCCTTTCTGTTTAGCTGTATAGGCAGCAGCATCAATAAGGCTTTGGGGTAAGCCCGCCAAATAGGCCTCATTGGTTATATGTAGCTTATAGCTGTTAGTTTCAGCCAATACGTTTTGGTTAAACTTTACTGTTAACTCGGAAAGTTCACGGCTAATGGCACGATACTTCTCCTTATCGGCCTCGCTTAGGTTGGCCCCATTACGCACAAAACCTTTATAGGTTTTATCGACAAGCATCATTTGTTCAGGAGTGAGCTTCAGGGAATCGCGCTTTTCCCAAACCGCCTTAACCCTTTTAAAGAGCTCAGGGTTAAGGTTGATGTCGTTGGAGAAATCGGTAAGCTTTGGTGAGGCCTCAATCACTATTTGCTGAAGAACGCTATCGGTTTCAGCCTCATTTAAATTGAATAGAATATTGGAAACATCGGCAAGCAGCTTACCGCTATGGTCAAGGGCCTCAATGGTATTCTCAAAGGTTGGTTCTTCGGTATTATTAACTATTGCATCAATCTCACGACGAGCCACTGATATAGCCGAATCAAGCGCCGGCATGTAGTGCTCATGCTTTATCTTATCGAACGGTGGTGTCTGATACGGTGTATCAAACTTACTCAGTAATGGGTTCTTATCGGCTTTTTCCTGACACGATACTGCAAGTAATACTAACATAATGCCCAGAATTGATTTTGATTGTTTTAGCATAACTAATTAATGTTTTTAAAATTTGGTGTCAAAAGTAATTCTTTTTGTACAGATTAATCTTGATTTCGAGAATTTAACCCTTGGTGATGTTTTCGAACAGCTGACCAAGCATTCGGTTTAACTCAATAACCTCAATTGGCTTAAGGTTATGCATGACCATCCCTACTGCTTGTAAGACTATCCTCTCCCCCTCAGGTTTAAAGTTGATAGCAGTTTTTGTAGGTGAAATTAACTCCTTTCGTTTGTCGAACGGCTCTGCCATTTTAGTTACTAAGTCAATGCGTTCCATGCAGGCTATTGTTCGGGAAAGCGAAGCCCTATCGCGATTGGTTAGCTCAGCTAAACGACCTTGTGTTAAAGGATTCTCCTTAAAAAGGTGATTCATAATGAACCAGTAATCGGCAGTAAACTCCTCGCCAAATGCCTCGGTTAACCTTCTTGTAATTTCCCCCCTTATGGCTATTGCAGCCCGGTATAAGTTTTCGGGCAGATTTAGTATCTCAACATTAAATTCATTCATCACAGAATAATTTTTTGGTAGTGCAAAAATAAACCTTAAGCTTTTCCGTTAACACAAATTAAGTATTTTCGCAAAAGTTTTGCATTTTAGTAATTGTAAATAAATGAACCGCAAATTAGCCTTACTATCTATATTTGGATTATTACTTCTTTTGGCTTGTAAGGAAAAGATTGAACCTGGTGTAAGCCAACAGCTTGCCAACCAACGTAAACAAACCCTTTCAAATATTGAGTATAACATTTATATTGATATCCCTGAAAGCGAAAATGCTCCAGTTCCCGGACGTGTTGAGTTGATGTTTGAACTAAATGAGCGCTACAACCTACCAATCGATTTCAGGAATGCCGATAGCTGCCTTTTAAATTTAACCGTTAACTATCGCCAGATTAGTGCCAGGGTAAATAATGGTCATGTTATAATTCCTAAAAGTTACCTTTACCAAGGGCAAAATAAAATTGCAATCGACTTTTTGGCTGGAAAAACCTCACTCAACCGCAAAGGCGATTACCTTTTCAGCTTACTGGTGCCCGACAGGGCATCAACCGTTTTCCCTTGCTTTGACCAACCCAACCTGAAAGCAAGTTACAACCTAACCCTCCAAACCCCTAAGGATTGGGTAGCCGTGAGCAATTCCCCTGTAATTAACAAAATGGAAACTGACACCTCTACCCTTTGGATATTTGACAAGACCTACCCTATCAGCACTTACCTTTTTGCCTTTGCAGCCGGCAAGTTTAAAGCTATTGACTTTGTAGCGGATAGTTTTAAAATGACCATTTACCATCGCGAGACCGATACCCAAAAGGTAGCCAGAAATATCAAAAAAGTGTTTGAGTTGCACCAAAGCGCTATCAAATGGCTCGAAGACTATACCAGAATCAATTACCCCTTCCAGAAGCTCGATGTGGTTCTGATTCCCGATTTTCCATACAGCGGCATGGAGCATCCGGGAGCAATATTTTACAGGGATAGCCGTATTTTACTCGACGAAAATCCCTCGGTTACCCAACAGCTAAACCAGGCGAACCTAATTGCTCACGAGGTTTCGCACCAGTGGTTTGGGAATCTGGTTACCATGAACTGGTTCAACGATGTTTGGCTTAAGGAGGTATTTGCCGGACTTATGGCCGATAAAATTGTTAACCCTCAATACCCCAGGCTAAATCATCAGCTCAGCTTTGTACTCTCACATTACCCCAGAGCCTACTCGGTGGACAGAACAGGCGGCGCAAACCCTATCCGCCAAAACCTCGACAACCTTATGCTTGCCGGGACACTTTACGGCGATATCATCTACCATAAAGCACCCATTGCCCTCCAGCAGCTTGAGCTGATGCTAGGTGAAAATAAATTCAGGGAAGGCCTAAATATCTACCTGAAAAAGTATGCATACAGTAATGCCGGTTGGAATGAATTGATTGAGATTTTCGATAACCTCTCGTCCGATGATATTAAATCGTGGAGCAAACGTTGGATTGATGCACCTGGGATGCCTGCCATATATGTTGATATGGTGAGCGATGTAATCAATATTAGCCAAACCGACAACTGGCTCCCCATGGAGTTTGAGGTTATGATACCTACCACTGCAGGATACCAGACAGAGAAAGTTAGGCTTAATGAAAAGCATACCGAAATTCCGATGCCAAAAAATTTCACGGGGTTAAAAGCAATCATTCCTAACAGTAATGGTTTGGGGTATGGACTTTTCGTTTCTACCGATCGCGATCTAACTCTTTTACAGCTCAATGAATTAGCAAACAACGATGTGGCTCGCGCTTCATTCTTCATCAACCTACATGAGCTTTTTCTAAATCATTTAGTTGATACCGATACATACTTCCGTTTCCTGGCCAATGCCCTTAGCCGAGAAAAAGACCCTCAAATAAGAAACTACCTACTAGGCAATCTGGAAACTGTGTGGTGGCAATTCCTTGACCACACAAACCAAATTATACTTTCGCAAACCCTGCAGGAAGCCTTACTGGGAATATTTAACAACCCAAAAATACCTGCCGATGAGCGCAAACCTGCTTTCCTAACCTATTGCAGAACGTCTATCACTCCTGAGGCTGTTGAATTCATTGAAAATATTTGGGCAGGTAGAGTTCAAATCAAAGGGATTTCAATAAGTGAAAACGACTTCATAGACCTTTCGTTCCAGCTTGCGGTAAGGGAAGTTCACAATGCCGATAGCATTCTGCAGGTGCAGGAGGAAAGAATTCAGAATGCCGATAGGTTAGCCAAGTTCAGGTTTGTAAGGCGTGCTGCCACACCCGACGAAGCCCTACGCGACGACTTTTTCCACAGCTTGCTGATTGCTCAAAACCGTAGGCCTGAGCCATGGGTTGCCGAAGGGCTGCGACTCTTTTTTCATCCCCTTCGAGCCAACCATTCCATCCATTACCTAAGCGCTGCACTTGACCTACTGCCCGAAATACAGCAAACCAACGATATATTCTTTCCAAAAATTTGGCTCGATGCGGTGCTTTACGGTCATAGCTCTACCGAAGCAGCAAAAATTGTAACAAAGTGGATTCAGGAACACCCACAACTATCGCCCAACCTAAAAGGCAAGCTAATGCAATCGGCCGACCTGCTTTTCAGAGCTGCAGGTAGCAAGTAATTATGCTTGCATAAACAGCTGCTTGGCAAGAAACTCAACCACCTTTACGTTTACGGCATTGCCAAACTGTTTATAGGCTTGCTGGGCGTTGCTGTTTATGATGTAATTTTCAGGGAAACTCTGAAGGTTAGCCACCTCACGCGGCGTTAGCCTGCGTTTTTCCCACCCAACAACCGGGATATGCACCATGGCTACCAGTGCTGGAAATTCCGTAGGACGCTTAACCCTTATACCCGAAGGGCGAAACTGAATTATTCCCTTCCAAACCGTATCGATATGTTCACCGGCTTGCCACTCAAACTTGGTGTGGGTTTGAACAAACTCCGAAAGGTAATTGTACTTTTTCAACCATTTATCGATAAAAACTTTGTTTTGGCTGTAAAGCATGCGGTTCTTCTGTACAAAACCAGCCTTCCATGTGGGCAAATTGCTTAAATCATAGACTTTTCCAAACTCATTGGCCCAAATGGGAAAGCCAAGCTTAAGTCTGCCTACACCTTGAATAAATTCATCCCATGCCGATAGCACATACTCCTCGTAATTGCTGATAGCAAACCGTCTATCGGCCTTGCCGTTCAGCACTATTGCCCCATCTGTTTGATTACGATGCGATGGAGGTATTTCAAAATGTAGTTTCCTTAGTTTTGTGGCTGACGAGTGAATCCCAAGGATGAAAACCCTCTCGCGAAGCTGGGGAACCCCAACCTGATGCGGACTAACAATGAGCGGCTTTTCAGTGATGATATAGCCTAATTCCTTTAAATTTTCCGAAATCACTTTCCAAGTCCTTCCCCCATCGTGCGATGCAAGATTGCGAACATTCTCAAGCACAATGTATTTGGGTCGATGATGCTTCAGAATACGCTTTATTTCAAAAAATAGCGTACCCCGGGTATCGTCAAATCCCTGTTGTTTACCTGCTTTTGAAAAGGCTTGACAAGGAAATCCGGCACATAGCACATCGTGCTGTGGGATTGAGCTTGCGTCAACTTCACGAATATCACACAAAGGGTCGAATCCAAAATTGATTCTGTATGTTTCAGCAGCGCTTGGGTCAATTTCCGATGCAAAAACACACTTACCTCCCAACCTGCCCATGGCAATATGAAAACCACCTACTCCGGCAAAAAGATCGATAAACCGAAAACTGCTCATTCTAAAAATTTATGCCAAAAATAGCATTTGTTTGGCTACATTTATTTTACTCCTTGGTTTTATAACCCTTTTTATCATATCTACACACTTAAGGGGTTCCAAACCAATTTATTACTTTAATTTCAAAACCATTGAATTAAGAATATCTTTGTAAAATCAAACATAATAGAAATGGATAATTTAATTGATAGCATCCGTAGCGACCTAAAAAGCCAAGCAACCGAGCAGAACCGAATTGCGGGCGAAAGATTCTTTAAAGAGAATGTAAAACTTTATGGGCTTAAAGCCGCACAGGTTCAAACCATTGCCAAAAATTACTACAGCAGCCAGGTAAAAATGATGAGTAAAAGCGAGATGCTTGCTCTGTGCGAACAGCTTTGGCAATCGGGATTCATGGAAGAAACCTTTATTGCATGCTACTTTACAGAGCGATTTGTAAAACATTTCTCGCCTGAGGACTTTGTAACCCTTGAAGAGTGGGTAAAAAAATACATTAACAACTGGGCGTCGTGCGATACCTTTTGCAACCATACAATTGGCGATATGCTTATGTTGCATCCGCAACTAATTGAAAAGGTAAAGCTATGGGCAAAATCCAACAACCGATGGGTTCGGAGAGCAGCGGCAGTTAGCTTTATCGTTCCTGCCCGTAAGGGCTTATTTCACAATCATATTGTTGATATTGCTACCATGCTCCTTACCGATTCCGACGATATGGTTCAAAAGGGTTACGGATGGATGTTAAAGGCCACGAGCCAATCAAATCAGGAACTTGTATTCAATTTCGTGATGTCGAATAAAGCTAAAATGCCTCGAACCGCTTTAAGATATGCCATTGAAAAAATGCCACCGGAACTTAAAGCTAAAGCAATGGCTAAATAGTTACACCCTAACGTTTTACCTTTTACATTGAAAATTTTCTACCCATTTCAACGATTTTTAAAGTGCATTTTACCAAATTTGCGCAAAAATTTTCTGAGATGAAAAAATCACTGTTTATTACTGCATTTTCTGTTTTTACTGCATTTATTTCAGTAGCACAGGAACAAACCCAAAAACCTAAAATTGAGGTTAAACCTTACGGTTACGTAGCATGGGAAACCATTTTTGATACCTATAAGTCAGTCGATACTCGCGATGGCGAGCTTTACCTCTATCCCTTAAAGCCAAATATCGATGCTAACGGAACCGATGTTAACAAAAAGCATCAGCTTCAAATGCTTTCGCTAACAACACGTTTGGGATTAAAAATATCCGGGCCCGATATACTAGGCGCTAAAACTAGCGCAATGGTTGAAACCGATTTTTATGCCACTGCAAGTGAATATACACGCTTACTGAGAGTTAGACATGCCATAATGACCCTTAAATGGCAGCATTCCGAGCTCATAATGGGACACTACTGGCATCCGATTATTGTAAACGAAGTAATTCCCTCAACCCTTGCCTTTGGTGCAGGGGCTCCCTTCCACTCACTGAATCGTTCCCCTCAAATCCGTTTTACTTACTACCCCATTGAAAAGGTAAGGTTATCGGCAACCGCGTTAACCCAAGGTTACCATAAATCGATGGGCCCAGCTGAGGCACAACGCAACTCCGGACTACCCGAACTCATGGCACAGGCTGCATTCGTAAAAAACAAATCATTTATTTTTGGTTTGTCGGCCGGTTACAAGTGGCTTACTCCCCGACTCTATATTACCAGCTCTAATACTGGCACACATAAAACTGTTGGTCAATACCTATTTAGTGTATTTACAGCAGCAAATATGGCTAAGACTAATATCAAGTTTGAAACAGTTTACGGCGAAAACCTTACTCACCTTATTATGATTGGTGGCTACGGTAGGGTTACTGAAACCAGTGCTGATAGCGATTACGACTACGCAAACCTGCGAACCCTCAGCACATGGCTAGATGTTAACCATAAATTGGGAAAATGGAGCATTGGGGTTTTTGCCGGATACTCAAAGCTACTCGGTTCCAATAAGAATTACTCAACCATTGCCAGCTACCACCGTAACGACGATATGAATTATGTTTACCGTATCTCGCCACGTGTAAGCTACAAGGAAGAAAACTTAGTGCTAGGAATTGAATACATGTTAACCACAGCGGTTTACGGTAAAACCTTCGACGCTCAGCATAAGGTTACCTCATCTCTCGACCCTGTAAGCAATAATCGTATTACAATTAGCGCAAAGTATTCCTTCTAGATTGATTTAATACTAAAACAGATTCTTTGTATTTAATTGTGGCTTGCGTATTGGCAGGCCACTTTTTTATCACTTTATGGCTAACTTTGCATAAAATTAAAGGCGATGGTTCTGGTAAAAAAGACTTTACGCATAGGTTTATTACTCCTGGTGTTAATTATTTCTCTTCTATTTCTTTCACGAAATCTTATTGTCAAAAAAATTTTTAGTAAAACCTCTGCAAGAATAAAAAACAGGTATGGTTTAACAGTTACTTCAAGCGCAGTTGAAGTTAAAGGTTTAAACACCCTTCAGCTACAAAACCTACTTATTGTTGATACAGATACTTTGCTTTGCTCTGAATCCTTTAGGATTAAGCTTAATCCGTTCCATTTGGTATTACTTAAAATCAATCCCAAGCAAATTGATATATCCAGAGCTACGATTAATATTGATAATTTGATTGCTCTAGCAAGCAAGCATACCCTTCAAAACTCAAATGAGAGAAAAAATGAAAGTTCGAGCAACAAAAGGCTATACCGTTTGGTTAAAGCCTTTTTTGGACTTTCAACCGCAACCTTCAATATTAATAACCTACACTTTACCTATTCCGATTCTGCTTATAACGGAAAAGTAACCATTGAAAAGTGGAGTTATTGCAACAATAACTTTACCTCAACGCTAACCCTAAACGATGGCGATAGAACTTCACGGGTAATTGTTACCGGAACAACCAGCAAGCGTAAAAATAGCCTTACCGCAACGGTCACAATCGACCAACCTGAAGCCTACATTCCCTTTACTACACCTGTTCTTGGTGTAAAAGCATCGTTCAAAAAAATCTTCCTTGATTTAAATGCTACCCATATTGAGCCCGGTAGAATAGAATTAAATTTAGTATCGAGCATTAATTCACTTTTGCTGGATAGTAAGCGTATTGCGCAAAAGCCAGTTATAATTGATTCGTGCGGGGCAAACATGAAAATCAGGGTAATACCCAATAGTTTCGTTATTGACTCTCTGTCAACAGTTAGCATTAATGGCTTCAAGGCAAAACTAGGGTTTGAGTATCGTCCACTACCAAGCCGCTATGTATGGTTTACACTCAACACTGGCGAAAACAGCTGGCAATCGCTCTTTGATGCCTTACCCAATGGGTTATTCACAAACCTATGGGGCATAAAGGTGAACGGAACTTTCAGCTACTCGCTTCAGGTTGGTGTTCCCCTCACAAACCCCGATAGCCTAACCATCGCACCAAACCTAAAATCGAAAGGATTTTATGTGCTATCGTACGGAAATACCAACCTTGCCATGCTCGCCGATACCTTTACCCATAGGGCTTATATCGACAATATATATGTCAGAGATATTAAAGTTAACCCCAAAAGTGCAAGCTACGCTTCACTTGACCAAATTAGTTCATACCTACAATGGGCTGTAATAACAAGCGAGGATGGTGGCTTTTACAACCATCGCGGGTTCAGCCTCGATGGTATAACCTATGCAATGGCATGCAACATACGCGAAAAAAGGTTTGCTCGGGGTGGTAGCACTATTACCCAACAGCTTGTAAAAAATGTATTTCTAAATCAGAGTAAGAATATTGGACGTAAAGCCGAAGAAATTCTTATAACCTGGATTACGGAAGATAGCGGTGTAGTATCAAAGGAGAGAATGCTTGAGGTTTACCTGAATATCATTGAGTGGGGGCCCGATGTGTTCGGTATTCGTGAGGCAAGTCAATACTACTTTGGCAAAAAGCCCAGTTCACTTACGCTTCCCGAAGCTTTATTCCTTGCCTACATAATCCCCAGGCCAGCTAAGTTTCGTTACCTATTCGTTACCGAAGGGAAGCTTAAGCCCTTTGTAACTGAAAGCTTCATGTTTGTGGCAAATAAAATGCTAAACCGCGGAAACATCACTCAGCAAGACTATGATAATCTGGCCACCAATCCTCAGGTAACCCTTACTGGGCCGGCAAAAGATTTACTGAAAAAAGAGTCATCATCGGAAAATATCGATTCTGAAGCCAATTTTACTGAACAGGAAAAGGAAACAAATTAGTATCAACCCCTTTACATCGCCCTAAAAATTCATTAAATTTATGGGTGTAAACCAAATCGGATTGATGCTATGAACACACAGGTATCAAAGAATATTGAAGCAGTTGCTGAAAGTATTCAATGGTTTGGGCAAGCAGCAGTAAAAATCATGAACTGCGGAAAGGTAATATACATCGACCCATACCAAATAAAAGGGAACGATAAAGCCGATTTAATTCTAATAACTCACTCCCACTTTGACCACTTTTCGCCCGACGATATAAAAAAAATTGTAGCCCCACATTCGTGGATACTATGTCCATCCGATGTTGCCGATGAAGCCCAAAAATTTGGAGCAGCCAAGGTGATTTCAGTTCAGCCTGGCTTTAACGATGAATGGCATGGCATTGAAATTAAGACCGTTCCCATGTATAACGTAACTAAAACCGACAAGCACCCAAAATCAAAAAATTGGGTGGGCTACCTGCTTAACCTATGCCATGTTTGGCTTTACCACACCGGCGATACTGAGCGTATTCCCGAGATGAAGAGCATTAAAACTGATATAATACTGCTACCCTTAGGCCAAACCTACACCATGAACAGCGTTGACGATGCGGTTGCCGCCGTACTCGACACTGGCGCAAGTGTTGCTATCCCTATACATTACGGGATGTATGAGGGAACCACTGCCGATGTGGATAAGTTTAAGGAATTGCTTAAAGATAAAGTTGAAGTAATAGTGCTACCAAAATCCTAGCTTGTTAGTCGAGGCACTCCACAAACTCCAGCCTCCAGTTTTCAAGCTGGAGTGCTGTTAGGTATCCTGTTCCTGGAATGTAAAGTCCCTTGTAAACACAGCCAGCGTCCAAATCATAAAGCCGACGCTGAGTATCCTTAAACTCTTCTACTATTTTTGCTAATGCCCGTGGAGTATGGCCATGAATAATTTTATAGCCGGGCATAAAGCTGCTAGGGACTTCGGTTGGACGGTTCCACAGCATAGCATACTCATCGGCAAATGGATTTGGCAGCTCATAGTTAAAACCTCCATGAACCAGTAGATACTGATTATCGACTACTACGTAAGGTTTTAGAGATGTAAAGAAATTCAAATGCCGTTTAGGCAAAAAACCATAATCTGTATCAATTGCTGTTACAATTGACTCGTACTGATGCATAGTAGCAAAGCCTGAATTCATTAACCAGAGACTCATTTCGTAATCGCCCTTAATGCAGTCGAGCATCATTTGCTCGTGATTGCCCTTTAGGCAGGTAATATTAAAACCCTCATCAATTAAGTTTATGAGATATTCTATAACACCAGGTGTGTCAGGGCCTCTATCTATATAATCACCCAGAAAGAATAGCCTATCGGTTTTACAAACCGAAAGTTTTACCTCCAATAAAAATCGAAGGGTTTTTGAACAGCCATGAATGTCGGGGATTATAAAAGTTCTCATGGTAATGGTTTATATAAATTTAACACGAAAAATTAACTTTGCCAAGTTTTTTGTAGTTATGGCAAGCGGATACATTATAAAAAAACTTCAAGGGAAAGTTAATCAGGCCATTTACGGTTATAATCTAATTGACCAGGGCGATAAAATCATGGTTGGTTTATCGGGTGGGAAGGATAGCTACGCTCTGCTGGACTTACTGGTAAACCGTCGGAAAGTTCTTCCCATCGGTTTTGAGCTACACGCCTGCCACGTTCAGGCTACCGATATGACCTACCGCGCCGATATTGAATTCATGGAGCAATACTGTGCCCAAAACAACGTGAAATTCCACTTGCGTCAAATCAGTGTAGAGTACAACCCAAACGATAGGAAACCTGCATGCTTTATTTGCAGCTGGAAACGAAGGAAAATGCTATTCACAACTACCCGCGAGGCCGGTTGTAATAAGCTGGCGCTGGGGCATCACCTGGACGATGCCATTGAAACCCTACTCCTCAACATGATTAATCACTCATCAATAAGCTCTATTCCCCCTAAGCTCTCAATGTTTAACGGCGAGGTTTTCCTAATCCGACCGTTAACTACCTGCCTGGATAAGGAGTTGGAAAAGTATAGCCAGCTTTTGGGTTTTCCATCGGAAAAGGAACTTTGCCAGTTCGATAAGGATACACACCGTAATACTGTCCGTGAACTAATCCAGCACATGGAAAAGATAAACCGCGATGCCCGCGAAAACATTTACCGCTCCATGCAAAACATCTTCGATGAGTATATTGTTACCAAGCCCCGTAAAAAGGGGAACTAGCTATCGCCACGACCTAACCATGAACAGGAGCAGCAAACCAAAAATTTCCAAACGGCCAAGCAGCATATCGAACGAAAGGACAAGCAGAGCCGAATCGGATAGCATAGAGTAATTTGACATTGACCCAACCAATCCAAAGCCAGGGCCTGCATTTCCCATACAAGCAGCAGAAGCTGAAAGCGATGTTAAACTATCGTATCCTAAACCGGTAAGAATTAGAGTGCTAACGAATAATACCAAAATATAGAAAACGATAAACTGAACCACAGAATTTACAATCTCATCGTTTATTACGCTCTTACCTATCCGAACAGGAATAACAGCCTGTGGGTGCTGAATTTTTAGGATTTGACTTTTCAGCGCATGGAAAAAGATTACCACCCTATCGAGCTTCATACCCCCGGCTGTTGAACCAGCACAAGCGCATTGAATGGTGAAGAATATTATGATTAGTATTGAAAATGGTGGCCAAATTGATGAATCGGCATTGGCAAAACCTGTTGTGGTCGATAACGATACCACTTGGAATGCTGCATACCTTATGCTCTCACCCCATGTAGGGTATATTTTACCATGCAGGTTAACTGATACCAATGCAATACCTATGATAGTAATCCAAAAGTAATACTTAACAATTGGGGAATTAAAAATATTTTTCTTTTTTAGGGTAATTGTGGAGTACAGTAACCCAAAATGAATTCCCGAAAAGAACATGAACACTATAAAGATGATATCTATTGGAACACTGTTGAAATAGGCTACACTATTGTTTTTTGTTGAAAACCCCCCTGTTGCTACAGTGGCAAATGCGTGGTTAACCGCATCGAACAATCCCATTCCAAACATTTTGAGCAGTATAACCTGAGTAACGGTAAGTCCTAAGTAAACCACCAGGATTACATTCAGCATTTTTCGAGTTCTGTACCTAAAATTTTCCTGCGCCAGCGGCGAAATCTCCATTTTTGAAAGGGTCATCTGGGCTTTACCCAACGATGGTAAAATGATTAGTACAAACACCACTATTCCTATACCTCCCACCCAGTGCATGGATGAGCGCCAAAACAGAATTCCTTTTGGTAGCGCCTCAACATTGGTTAGAATGGATGCACCTGTTGTGGTATAACCGGAAACACTCTCGAATAAGGCCTTAACAAAGGTAAACTCGCCTCCATAAAGCAATAGCGGTAAGGAACCAATAAAGCACGATAAAATCCAGCTAAGAACCACAACCAGGTAACCCTCCTTGTTTGAAAGGTCGGTGGCCTTAGGGACAAAAACCAAAGGGAATACTCCCCAAAGCAGAGTTATTAAAAAGCTGAAAAGCAAGGGCAATTGCCCAGCATCCTTATTATACAACGATATCAAAAACGATACAAAGATAAATGCTGCATTAAATAGCATTACCATACCAATGTATCGGATTATCACATGTGGTCTCATTCGTTCTTCTTTTGAATGCTCTTGGTAAGAATTAGGTCCTTAACCGACTCGTTAAGCTCAAACATCTCATCGCGGGTTTCTATTGTTACATCGTACTGTCTTCTATACTTTGTAAAATTCTGAATCCCTTTTGTTATTCTTTTTATTGGGCTTAACAGATAGTATGAAATCATGTAGTTGAAAATAATAGTAAAAATAACGCTGGTAATAACAATTATGAGTCCTGGTAAAATGGTCCTGTAAGGGCTTTTTTCCAGTACAGAAACCATTTGGTTCAGGTTTTGCTGGTTGAGGGTTAATAAATCCTCCACATTGCGTCGCACTTCTTCAAGTGCAGGATTAACATCGGTTAGGTATTTTTGAAGGCTTGGCGATGGTTCATTAATAAACCCTTCAGCCTTAGCTTTGAATTTTGAGAATGCCAAAGCAATTGAATCAACTGTGCCTGCCTCGCCAGGTATGGTCAGGTTGTTCGATGCCTTTAGCAGATTGTCGTTGAATGTTGACACCGCATTACCAAAAAGGGAATTTGCCTTTTCCTTATCACCCTGAATGGATAACATAACAGCCCTTTCCTGTAGGCTTAAGCTAAAGTTCATCTGCTTTGAGAAATCGATACTCCGGTAGTTGTCCATAAGAAGCCTATTGACCTGATTTCCCAGCTTGGTAAGCTCATAAATGGATATTAACCCTGAAATAACCAGCATTATACCAAGTATGGCAAAGCCAGTTATTATCTTGTAACGAATTTTGAACATGGTATCAGTGTATTATTGTCCTTTATACAGTATCACATCAGCAAATTCTGACAATTTAAAAATATATGCAAATGTATAACTAAAGCTCTATAGCTATTCACCAAATACGAACTAAATGTTCAGTTCACACAACTATTCGGGAAAGATAAACACATTTTGTAATATCAAAATCTGCAAATCCCAGTATTTACAGCATGACGTTAAAAAAAAGTTGATGCTAGATAACATGTAGAGTTTCTAGTCCTGCATCAACCTACGATGACATATAATCATATTAACCTGCGCAAGTTTTTTGTAACTTGGTTGTCTATTCATGAAACAGTTTTCCATTCCATGGACGAGAAAGAGTTAGTTCAACAAGTTGTTCAACATAATAATCATGAAGCCTTTAGCATTTTAGTTGAAAGGTACAAAAAAATGGTTATTACCACCTGTATGGGCTTTTTAGGTAACTTTCACGATGCCGAAGATATTGCACAAGATGTGTTTGTTGAGCTATACGAGTCGTTGCCTGAATTCCGAAACGAGTCGAAACTCTCCACCTGGCTTTACCGAATAGCAGTAAACAAATCGCTCAACTTTTTAAGGCGTAAAAAAAGGGAAACATTCTTACAAAACTTTTTGGGAAACAGGACAAAAGATAGTGCTGGACAAACAATTGACGAAATTATTGGGAAACAGCATTCTGATAGTAACATTGAATTGAGAGAACAGCATAAACAGCTTCGGCAAGCAATGGGCATGCTACCCGAAAATCAGCGAATTGCTTTGGTACTTAGTACATACCATGAACTTTCGTACAAAGAGATTGCAGAAGTAATGGAGACTTCGGTCTCGTCGGTTGAGTCGCTTTTATTCAGGGCTAAAAATAACCTGCGCAAGATAATGGTTAAAACAAAACCCTAAAAAAAGAAAAAGGGTAACGCAAGTTTTAAGATATAAAGTTGTCAAACTAAAAAAACAAAATAAAATGAGGTGCAAAGAAGTAAATAGTCTAATGGAGGGTTACCTTAAAGGCCAACTTAATGGTAATGCTCAACTTAGAGTAGAGGAGCATTTAGGCGCTTGCACCAAGTGTCAGCACAATTTTGTAATCCACAAATCACTAAAAGAACTTGCAAACGAAGAGGCTTCAGGATACACCGATAATCCATTCTTCGCAAGCAGGGTAATTAGCAGAGTTGAGGCTCGCAAAATTCCTAGCCATATTGAATTTAGAACACGTTTAATTGGATATGCTGCTGTGGCAGCTGCATTGGCAATAGGATTATTCATTGGAAACCAACTTGGTACACTGGGAAGTAAAGTTATTTCAACAAATACCAATGCCGAAATGCTTGCTGAGGAGTACATTCCATCTGGAACCGAAACCATTTATGAGTACGACTTTGAAGAGCTTCAAAATCTTAATGAAAAATAAATCATGAACTACTTTACCAAAACACGAGTGCTTGTAGCAATAATTGTAGTATTAGGAGTAACCTTACTGGCTACAATAGGCACAATGGTTTACGGCTACTACAAACAAAAACAGTTTGCTGACAATGTAGCCCGTAACCCGCAGGAACGAATGGAACAGCAAGCCAATTTTTTACGCGATAGGCTAAATCTTACACCCAGCCAGGAGGATATTTTCAGAAAATCTCGCGACGAGTTCCATGAAAAGACAGTTGATATTAACAGAAAGCTTCAAAGGGTTTCAATTGAAATTATCAATGAGCTTTCGTCGCCTGAACCGGATTTAAAACTTATCGATTCACTGGTTGAACATTATGGCGAGCTCCATAAGGCTGAAAAAAAGGTTATGATTGACCACCTGATGGAGATCAAGAGTGCATGCACTCCTGAACAGTTCCAAAAATTTCAAAGAATTGTGGAGCATTCGCAACGCCGAATGATGCAACGACATCGACAAAGATTTCAAAACGAACGCATGCGTAGGGGCGATTCTATTCCACCCCGAATTCAATAAAACTGACGTTTAACTATTAAAATTTAAGGCAATGAAACGTATTGGAAACATTATGATGGTAGTGCTACTTTTAGTATCTACAATGGGTATGGCTCAAGGGCCAAGATTCCGAGGTGGCGATGGAAATACCATGCAAACAGCTGGAAAAGGTTACTGCTACCTAAATCTAACCCCTGAGCAGGAGCAAAAAATTAACGACCTTCGGGTTAAACACCTAAAAGAAATAACACCGCTCCGTAACGAGCTTAGCGAAAAGCAAGCGCATTTGAGAACACTTGAATCGGCTGATAAACCCGATATGGCAGCCATTAACAAAACAATCGATGAGATTACCTCAATCAAAGCAAAACTTATGAAAGCACGTGTAGCCCACAGGGCTGAGGTTTCGCAACTACTAACTGATGAACAACGTGTCCTGTTTAACGCACGTGGCCAAAAAGGTAAGGGCATGAGAGGACATCGCGGTAATATGCGCGGCGGTTACGGAATGGGAATGGGCTTAGGACCATGCATGGGCAACTAGCCAATGGGGATCTAACATCCTAAAAAAGGCACTCATAATGGGTGCCTTTTTTGTTGTTCGTTAAAACGACCTCACACTTAGCCCCCCTGAGAGGGAATGGAAGGGGAAAAAGCAAACATGGACATAAAAGCCTAACCCTTGAATTGGATTACCCTTGCTATAAATATTATGTCCGTCCGGGGCTACCCACCTCAAACTTGAAAGAGATTCCTCGCATATACTAGGAATGATAAATCCCATGGCATCCTTAGTAACTTTGTCATGCTGAGCAAAGTCAAAGCTTCTCTTTGTACCTTCTACACATTTTTAATGAGATTCCATTACCTAAACTAAAATTGTTTTTTTTTAGTATTTTTGCGGGAAATTTGAAAGCATATACCTATGATTCACTACGGCGATTTACCTAAACCCTACTGTGAATTTGAAACCTCAAAAGTGGCTATTGTTCCAGTACCCTACGATGGAACCAGCACATGGATAAAGGGTGCCGACAAAGGGCCCAAGGCCCTGCTCGATGCCTCGGCCAATATGGAAATATACGATATTGAAACCGATACCGAGGTTTACAAGATAGGTATTTATACCGATAAGCCAATAACAGAGGATAGCTCACCCGAAGCAATGGTTGAAGCGGTTGAAGAACGGACGCTTAGCCTCATTGATAAAGGTAAATTTACAGTCATTATAGGTGGTGAACACAGTGTAAGCATTGGAACTATACAGGCTCATGCCCAGAAATACAAAAACCTTTCAGTGCTTCAAATTGATGCCCATACCGACCTGCGCGATTCCTACGAGGGAAGCAAAAACAATCACGCTTGCGTTATGGCTCGGGCAAAGGAACTTTGCCCAATTGTTCAGGTAGGTATTCGCAGTATGGACTCAGGCGAAAAAGCCAACCTTGACCCCAACCGGGTGTTCTGGGCTCACAAAATAGTGAACTGCGACGACTGGATGGATCAGGCTATCGATTTGCTAACAGATAATGTTTACCTAACCATCGACCTCGACGGTTTTGACCCCTCCATATTGCCAAGTACAGGAACTCCTGAGCCCGGTGGGCTTATGTGGTACCCTACCCTCAAGTTCTTAAGAAAGGTTATTGAAAAACGCAACCTGGTAGGGTTCGACATCGTTGAGCTATGTCCCAACACCGACGATAAAGCATCGGATTTTTTGGCGGCCAAACTTCTTTACAAAATACTAACCTACAAGTTTCTGAACCAGCTTAAGTAGTTAAAGCAAATATCAACCTAAACTTAAAAAGCCTAACCTATGAACCGCTGTAAGTGTATTAAAGTTCCAGAATCGAACAATGGGCAGGGTACATTTAAACTCAATGCCTACTACGAGTTCGATTACATCCCGCCCATTAAGGATAATGCCTCGTATTACAGGGTGTTTAGCCTTGAGGATAACATCAGTGAAACCTTTAGCATCAAAGCGTTTAACGAACATTTCAGGAAATACTAAAAAAAACGGCTCAAATCCTTGAGCCGTTTTTCGTTTAAAGTATACTCCCTAGCTATTTCTTAAGGATTTTCTTCATCACCGTATCCTTGTCCAACTTTTTAGTGCAGAAGAACCAATCGTAGCACTTCACATTGGGGTCTTTACCTTCCATCCTGTCCTTAGCAGTGCCACAGGAACCGGCAGGAGGAACAATTACATCGTCGCCGGGTTGCCAATCGGCAGGGGTAGCAATTCCAAACTCATCGGCAGTTTGTAAGGCGATGAGTACGCGGTATAGCTCCTCAAAGTTGCGGCCCAAGCTTAGCGGGTAATAGATGATGGTTCGTATAATTCCCTTGGGATCAATAAAGAATACCGCACGCACTGCCTTAGTGTTGCTCTCGCCGGGTTGAATCATACCGTATTTCTTGGCAACATCCATGGTAATATCCTCAATTAGAGGGAATGTTACCTCTACGTTTTTCATACCCTTGTATTCAATCTTCTCCTTGATGGTACGCAGCCATGCTATGTGGCTATATAAACCATCAACCGAAAGCCCCACAAGCTTACAGTTAGCCTCGTTAAATTTCTGCTCCATGGAGGCAAAGGTCATGAACTCCGATGTGCATACTGGGGTGAAATCAGCGGGGTGGCTAAATAGGATTACCCAGCTTCCCTTGTAATCATGCGGAAAGTTAATTTCACCCTGGGTTGTCATGGCCTTGAACTCAGGCGCTGGGTCGCCAATACGTGGCATTGCAATTACTTGATTTTCTTCCATTTTTGTTTATTTTAAGGTTTGACAAATTATTACAGCTTAAATTTCTTAATCTCCTCCTTCATGCGATTGATGTCGGTAATCCAATCCTCAATATCATTCTCATGTTCAATTTCCTCGGCAAGTATCTGCGTAGCCATTTGGTGGGTCATGTGATCCTTACCATTAGTAAAGGTGGCTATCTCGTTGTACCTCCGAATAGCACAACGCTCACCGTTCAGGTTCTGTTCCAGAATGGCTTCAATGTAAGGGTCAACGGGAGCATCGTAACTGCAACCGGCATGCTTAAACCAATCGTTGGGATGTAGCAATGGTGTGCCACCTAGCTGTATGATACGATCGGCTACCATAACGGCATGGTTAAGTTCCTGGCTGGCATGTAGTAACAATTCCGGCTCTATTTCGCTTCGCATAGGGCCTTCCATAACCTTTGCACCAATCCAGTACTGGTAGTAAGCAAGCCATTCCTCGGCTAGTGCTGCGTTAAGCATCTCGAGTAATTTTTCTAAATCAACCGATGCTATTCTAATTCCTTCTTTTCCCATAGTTTATTTGTTTTGGTTTGGTTTGTCATGAGTTGCTTTATAATTTCCAATGATTTGCAGGCTAAACTCTTTGATCTGGAAATGTGGAATTTGTTTTCTATCAAAGTATGCCTTTAGAAGCTCATCAAGCTCAGGATCGTGATAGTTTTCAATATGGTTGCAACTTTCGCAATATATATGGTGATGCTTTTCCATATCAACATCGTACCTAACAAAATCGCTATCGGTTTTTACCTTTCTAATAATGCCGTGCTCGCAGAATGTATCCAGGATATTGTATATGGTTCCTATGGCTATGCTGGGAAAACGGCTATGCAACTTTTGCCTTACCTCCTCAGCAGAGGGGTGATTCATAATCTCATACAAAGCCTCAAGCACGGCAACCCTTTGTGGGGTAACCTTTAATCCCTTTTCGGAAAGCAACTTGGTTAGTTCATCGTAATTCATCCTATATAGGAATTATTCTTGTTTAGTAGAACACAAATTTACAAAAAAGGTTTAGGCAAGTCAATAATATTTTTGAAAATCTTTAACCCATGTGCTATGAATTAACAAATTGAACTGGGTTAATTTTAGAGGAATGAGTCGGAATGAGTCGGAATAGGCAGAATATGATGGAGTTAGAGGAAGTTAGAAGAATATTTTAGTCCGTGAAACGTGAAACGTGAACCGTAAGCCGTGAAACGAAAGATTTGAGGCGGGAATGAGTCGGAATGAATCGGTTTGAGTCGGAATAGGCAGAATATGATGTAGCTAGAGGAAATTGGAGTCCGTGAAACGTGAACCGTGAGTCGTGAAACGAAAGATTTGAGGCGGGAATGAGTCGGAATGAATCGGTTTGAGTCGGAATAGGCAGAATATGATGTAGCTAGAGGAAATTGGAGTCAGTGAAACGTGAACCGTGAGTCGTGAAACGAAAGATTTGAGGCGGGAATGAGTCGGAATGAATCGGTTTGAGTCGGAATAGGCAGAATATGATGTAGCTAGAGGAAGTTAGAGGTATAGCAAAAAGTGAACGGCTAAACCAAGTGATGATGAATTAACAAATACAACCGGGCTAATAAAAATTGTGGATACATAAACTTTATTAGAGGAAAATTGTCAATTGAAACAAGCTGTTTAAATGTTTTATTGTGTTTCTATTGATTAATCTCGGTTTAAAATTGGAATGGTTAACCATTAGTGCTTATTTTTTCAAGCATCTCCTTTCTAAGAATGATTAGCTTTTTCCCGGAAGTTATTTCAATTATTCCTAATTTGATTAGCTCGGAAAACTGTCGGCTAACGCTTTCGCGCGAAGCGCTAACAAAGTTGGCTAACTCCGTGATGTTCAAAGGGAGTTCAAAGGTATTTGATTTAAAAAGATGGTTTGAGAAACAGAGGAGCAACTCGGCAATTCGGCCAGGTAATTGCTTCTGCGACAGATTAGTAAATCGCTGAAAATCGGCTAATTCGCTCCGGCATAAATCCATGATTATTTCATAAGCAAAGTCGCCATTGGAGAAAATAAATTTTTTAAAGGCATCGAGGGAAATAAAGCAAACCTCTGAATCAACTAAAGCTGTGGCAGAGTAATGGTTAACCTTATCGCCAAAGGTTGTAGGTAAGCCAAGGTAAGCAGGAGCTTTGTTCAACCTTAATATTTTTTCGCCAATAGGGCCTTTCATATGAATTTTTACTAACCCCGATCGCAAGTAAACAATATTGGTTGCAAAGGTTCCCTCGCGAAAAATTGTTTCGCCTTTTGTAAATTTTACCTGGGCACAGTTCTGTTCAAGGGTATCAATCTCATTGGGCCTAAGCAGTTCAGCCGCCGGAGACTTCATCTTACATAGCTTGCAATCGAGTTTCATAAAAACATTTTTTTCAAATATAGTCAGAAAATGTGACTTATATCATATGGTTACAAAATATATCTCACACCATTTTTTATTTAATCCATTGCATTACAACCTATTTTTGGATTGTTACTTCGATAACAGATAAATAACCTAATACCTACTCAATATGGAAGAAGAAATGCTCAAACAGCTTGAAGACCTAAAAAAAAGGGTTAGTAAGCTAGAGAAAAATCGTAAAGATCAGCTGTCGATAGCAATAGTATCGGGCGACTTAGACAAAATTTTGGCCACAATGATAATCTCTTTGGCTGCCGCAGCGAGCGATACAAAGGTTAAGCTATTCTTTTCCTTCTGGGCGCTTTCGGCATTAAGAGATCCCAAAAAGAAAGCCAAGGGTAAAGGTTTCATTCCTAAAATGTTTGGAATGATGCTGCCAAAAGGTCGTAATAAACTTAAGCTTTCCAAAATGAATATGTTGGGCATGGGACCTGCAATGATAAAAATGTTAATGCGCAAGCAAAACGTACTATCACTTGATGAAATGTTTAAGCAAGCAGGTGAACTTGGAATAGAAATTATTGTATGTGAGATGTCGATGAATCTGATGGGATTCAAGAAAGAGGAGATAATCGATTATCCGCACCTAAGCTATGCTGGTGCCGGAACTTTTGTAGCAGAGGCAAGTGAAAGTAGTATACAATTTTTCATATAAGATCAAACCTATATAGCTATGAGTGACAAACTAGTTATTATCGTTACAAATGGTCCAGATAATCAGGAAAAAGTTACTCTGCCATTTGTTATGGCAACAGCAGCACTTACAATGGATGTTGAAGTAACAGTAATACTTCAGGCAGCTGGTGTTTTAATTGCTAAAAAAGGAGGGTGCATAGAAAATGTAAAAGCGCCTGGATTAATGCCTCTCAAAGAGCTAATGGATACCTTCCTTGAGAATGGAGGAAAACTCTTGCTATGTACTCCATGTGTAAAGGAAAGGGGAATGGCTGAAAATGAACTAATTGAAGGTTCACAGTTAATAGCTGCTGGAACAGTTATAACGGAATCATTGTCGGCTAATTCTGTACTCACCTACTAATTAAACTCACTTTAAAAACCAATAAATATGAATGCAGAAGAATTAAAAAATCTAGAAGTGGCACAAACAGTTGATGCACGTGGAACTTCGTGTCCTGGGCCACTGCTTGCTGCAAAAAAGGCAGTAGGTGAAATTGAATCGGGCGAAATTCTTGAAGTGCTATCATCCGATGAGGGTACCAAAAACGATATCCCCAAATGGTGCGAAAAAATGGAACATGAGTTTTTAGGTATCATTGAAGAGGATAGCTACTTCCGCCTATTTTTAAGAAAAGCTTAAAACAAATTGGCGCAAAAGGGATGTAATCCTTTTGCGCCTTTACATCTAAAAAAAATAATATGAAAACCGAAGGCTACGCACCAAGAATTCTGGTATTCTCAACCGATAAAATTTCGGACCCGGGAATTGATCAGGCTGGGTTGAGAAAACTACACTATTCACCAAGGGTCTATGTTATTAGTCTTCCCTGCTCTTCTGGGGTTAAACCACGCTGGATAATGAAAGCCTTTGAGGAAGGGTTCGATGGTGTTTTTATAGCTGCCGACGGGCATGAATGCTCTTACAGCCCGAAATGTGCCGAACACACCAACAATATTATAGTTGAGGCCCAGCGGCTTATGAGGGAACGAAATATCAACACCAAACGAATCCGTATGGCAGCCATTTGCTCAGTTTGTGCTGAACCATTTGTAAACCATATGGGAACATTCTCAAAAATTTTAGCGGAACTGGGTAGTGTTAAAAATGAAATTGCAAGTAATTCTTAGCATTTGCTAAGCCAAATAATAAATCAAATAAGGCAAAAATGACAACCAATAATAAATACGATGCATTGGTAATTGGGGGCGGAATTGCCGGCCAGGAGGCCGCTCTTAATCTTGCCGACATGGATTACAAGGTTCTGCTGGTTGAAAAAGAACTTTCCATTGGCGGTAAAATGATACAGCTGAGCAAGGTATTCCCCACCCTCGACTGCGCAGCTTGCATCACCACGCCAAAAATGTCCGAAACGGCTCGACATGGTAATATTAAGGTGATGTTAAACAGCACCGTAAAAGAAATCCAAAAGCACAACGGTGCTTTTACGGTGAAAGTAAATCATGGTGCCCGTTATGTTAAACCGGAAGCCTGCACAGGTTGTCAGCAATGCGAATTTGCATGTCCTGAGGTTAGACCCGATGATTACAATACCCATTTGGCAGGCCGAAAGGTTGCTTACATTCCATTTAGCTTAGCAAATCCCCGTATTGCAGCAATTGACCGGAATGGAACATCGGCACCTTGCATAAGTGCATGCCCGGGCGGTGTAAAACCATATGGGTATGTGTCGTTGGTGCGAAATGGTCAGTATGAAGAAGCCATGAATCTTCACCTTGAAGATATTCCTCTACCTGGGAGCCTTGGCCGTGCATGCTATGCTCCCTGCCAGGGTGAATGCACCAGAGGCAACCTTGAAGGTGCAGTTGATATCCGACGTATCAAGCGTTTCTTTGCCGAGCATTACTACAACAAATTCCCCGAACCCCCGACTCGTGAAATTAATGCAAACACAAACAAAAGGGTAGCCATTATTGGTTCGGGACCAGCAGGATTAACTGCAGCATACCATCTTGCCCTGAAAGGCCATAAAGTTAAAATTTTTGAGGCAGCACCTAAGGCCGGTGGTATGCTTATGCTCACTCTTCCTGAGTATCGATTACCCAAAACAGTAGTTGAAAGGGATATTAAGAATATTACATCGCTTGGCGTTGAAATTGAGTGCAATAAAAGGGTTGAGAATATTACCGAATTGAAACAGCAAGGTTTCGATGCAGTATTTGTTGCAGTTGGAACTCACCAGAGTAGCAAAATGCATATTGAGGGCGAAAACCTTGAAGGAGTTGAAGGGTGTTTAGACTTTCTTAGAAATGTAAATATTGGCGAAAGGTATAACCTTACCGGAAAAAGGGTAATAGTAGTTGGGGGAGGAAACACTGCCATTGATGCATCGCGAACTGCCCTGAGGCTTGGAGCAGAACAGGTAACGGTTGTTTACCGCCGTAGCCGTGAGGAAATGCCCTGCTTTGCCCCCGAAATAAAAGAGGCAGAAGAAGAAGGCGTCAAAATTGATATTCTTTGCAACCCAATTCGGTTTATAGGACAAAATGGGAAGGTGAGCAAGGTTGAACTGGTTAGGATGAAACTAGGCGAACCCGACGCAAGCGGCCGTAGGAGTCCCATTCCTATTGAAGGTTCCAACTATTTGGTTAATGCCGATTTGGTTATTGAGGCAGTTGGGTTACAACCATCAACCCAACCATTTGCAAACGAATTGGAGCTGGCCAAAGGAGGAACCATAAAAGTAAACGGCAAAACCTTTCAAACTAACATCCCCTATATTTTTGCCGGAGGCGACAGCGTAAGCGGTGCTTCAACCATAATTGAAGCAGCAGGACAGGGTAAAAAAGCAGCATTCTATATCGACAAGTACTTAAATGGACTTGATATCGATACCTTTGAATTTGATGAGAAACTTCCTGCCGCTGACAAGAACGAGGTTATTGCCAAGCGACACCCCGCACTAAAAAAACCTGTAAACGATACTTATAGGAGACCGGCTGAAAGGGTTAAGGATTTTAATGATGTTGAGCATACCCTTACAGAGCAGCAAGCCAAGGAGAGCGCAGAGCGCTGTTTGGATTGTAGTAATTGTCGTGAATGCCACCAATGTAAAACGGCATGTCCTGCCGATGCAATCGATTTTGGCCAAAAGGATGAACTGATTACAGTTGATGCCAAAACGGTAATTGTTTCAACCGGGTTTAAGCTCTTTAAACCCGAGCACAAACCGCAATACGGGTATGGCATTTATCCTAACGTGATTGATGCTATGCAAATGGATAGGCTCATAGCGCCTACCCGCCCCTTCAACAATGTTTTGCGCCCGGGCGACGGAAAAATACCCGACAAGATAGCCTATATTCTGTGCACTGGCTCAAGGGATTCCAGCCTTGAGAATGCTATGGCTTGTAGTGGCGAATGCTCCAATAACCCTATATGTTCCCAAATATGCTGCATGTATTCCATCAAACAAGCCCAACTCCTTATGGGTGCTTTGCCAATGGCCGATATCACCATATACTACATGGATATCCGAGCATTTGGTAAAGGTTACGATGAATTCTTCCAGGAAGCCAAATCGATGGCAGTAAACTTTGTTAAGGGTCGAATTGCAAAAATATTCCCAAAAGACCAACCCAATGGCGACTTAATACTCCGCTATGAAGATGTAACAACCGGAAAGTTAAAGGAAAGCAAACACGACCTTGTTGTCCTTTCCGTTGGTGTTCTGCCAAATAGTTCCATTTCCAGGGTATTCAGCAATGCAACCCTTGAGCTCGACGAGCAAAAATTCATCAAGCAGATAGATGAATTGGTAAACCCAGCCCAAACAAGCATTCCGGGTGTATTTGTTGCCGGAACCGCTTCAGGGCCTAAGGATATCCCCGATTCTATTCTATCGGCAGGAACTGCAGCTGCTGAAGCCGCAAGCTATATAAACATGTTAACACATTAAACCAACCACATCGAAACATCAGCAAACCATGAAGCAACGAATAGGAGTTTACATATGCCACTGCGGCGGAAATATATCCGATTATGTGGATGTTGAACAGCTGAGCAAACTTATAGCAAACGAAAATAACGTTGTTATTTCCAAGGATGTTATGTTTGCCTGTTCCGACTCCAACCAAAAGGAGATGATACAGGACATACAGGAAAAACAACTCGATGCAATTGTGGTTGCATCATGTTCACCAAAACTTCATACCCATACTTTCCGGAATGTGGCGCTAAGAGCAGGAATAAACCCCTACAACTATGTTCAGGTAAATGTTCGCGAGCAATGCTCATGGGCTCACTCCGATACTCCACTTGACGCAACCGTTAAGGCTTACGGGCTAATCAGAGCTGGTATCAATAGGGTTGCCTACTCTGAAGCACTTGATAATATTGAAATAAAAGCGCAAAAAGCTGTTGCTGTAATAGGAGCAGGAGTAGCTGGCATGCGCGCCGCTATTGAACTTGCACGGTTAGGTAACAACGTTTATCTTATTGAAAAGGAAGAAAAAGTGGGTGGAAGGGTTGCCCAAAATGGTAAACTTTTTATGACTGGCGAAGATGGCAAAGCTCTTACTCAAAGACTATTAGACAATGTAAAGAGCTATAGCCAGATAAACCTCTTCACAAAGGCAACACTCGAAAAAGTTTCGGGAAGCGTAGGTAATTTTAACATAGATGTTAATGTTGAAGGGAATCTTTTAAAACTTAACGTTGGAGCAATACTCGTAACAACCGGTTTCGATTATTATCAACCCTCCGATAATGAATACGGTTTTGGACAAACCAATAGGGTTATCACCCTTCAGGAATTTAACAAACTTGTTGAAAATAACTCTAAAGAGTTAAGCTTTGATGGTAAACCAGTAAATAACATTGCCTATATTTACTGTGTTGGGAACAGACAATCAAAAGGTCCAAACAGGTATTGTTCCCGTTACTGCTGCACAGCCGCCATTCACTCATCAATTACAGCCCACGAAAAGTTTTCAGGAATAAAAGCCTTCCATTTTTATCGCGATATCAGAACGTATGGAAAACAGGAATTACTTTACCGGCAATCATCGTTAAACGGTGATGTATACCTTAAATTCGAAGAAAAAGAACCGCCTGTAATTGAAGTTGAAAATGGTTACCCAGTAGTAAAAGTAAAGGATTACCTTACATCAAAGAAAGAAATTGCGTTAAAAGCTGATTTGGTAGTCCTAGTAACAGGCATGGTTGCACGTTCCGATAGCAATAGTGTTTCGGACAAACTAAAAATTCCGGTAGGAAACGATAAGTTTTTCAATGAGATTCATCCTAAGCTCCGTCCGGTAGAAACCGTAATAAATGGTGTGTACATCGGTGGCGCCTGTCAGGGGCCTAAAAATATTAGCGAGTCAGTGCAATCAGCACTTGCAGGAGTTTCGAAAATTAACGCTTTACTCAAAAAAGAGGTAATTGAACTGGAGCCAATTGTGGCAAGAGTAAATAAAGAAACCTGCTTGTGGTGCGGTAAATGTGCCGAGGTTTGCGAGTATGATGCCATAAAACCCCTTGAGGTAAATGGTAAAATGGTTGCTGAAGTAAATGTAGCTACCTGCAAGGGTTGTGGCATTTGTGCGCCCGTTTGCCCAAACGATGCCATTGAGATAGCAGAGTATTCAAATCAAGGTATTGAATCGATGATTGCAGGTTTTGCAGCTCAAGCTGAAATCAATCAGACTGAAACCCAACACGAGGAAAAAGATGAAAACGCCCTTGTGGGCATGAAGGAATACCCAAAGGAGTGGAAAACCATACTTGAAAGTTTTAATGGCACCCCACTAACAATTCCACAAATATCCAATTTGTCGGGTCTTGCCAAGGAATTGGTAACCTATCACCTAATGACCATGAACAGGTATGGCATAGTTGAACCTGCTGGGTTAAACGATGAAGAATCGTACTATTTGTATAAACCTAAAAATCACTAGTTATGCCCACTATAAACCCAAACTTTGCTGAGGAAATTAAAAAATTCGGAGCAAAAGATTTTAATCTTTGTTTTAACTGTGGAAACTGCACAGCCATTTGCTCACTTTCTACAAACGATGAAACTTTTCCTCGTGAACTAATTCGTTACAGCACGCTTGGTCTGGAGGACGACCTAAAATCATCGCTCAAACCTTGGCTATGTTACTATTGTGGCGAGTGTAGCACCGATTGCCCCAGGCAAGCCAATCCTGGAGAACTGATGATGTCGCTTAGGCGTTGGCTAACTGCCCAGTACGATTGGACAGGGTTATCAGGTTTGCTTTATAAAAACCTCTGGGCCTACATTCTAGCAATGATAGCCATTTTTGGCGCAGTTGCGGGAATTTCATACTTTTCAGAATTTACCCATTCCGAGCTGATGCACATTGGCCATCTTTTTGAGATGGTTGCCATAGCCGGAGTTTTCGCAATTATACTCCTGCCAAACATAATCAGGATGTGGTATTTTACCATTATTAAACCTGGAATAAAAGTAAATCTAAAAGCATATTTTCTTTCCTTAAAGGACCTATTTATCCACATGTTCACACAAAAACGATTCCTGGGATGTGAGCCCACCCGCGAGAATAAAATGCGCTGGTTGCTTCATCTTATACTTGTTATTGGTTACCTCTCACTACTTTTCACAACGGTCTTTCTAAACTGGTTTTCCACTACAAGTAATTTCATAGTATGGCTGGGTTACATTGAGAGTGCAACTATATTTTTAATCACAATTCTGTTCATGCAAAAACGAATGCGTAAGGTTGATGCCATGCACAAGCACTCCCAACCATCGGATTGGTTTTTTGTAATTTGGTTATTCCTAATGGGTTTTACAGCATTTATGGTTCGTCTTTTAATTGACACCCAGCAAATAGATAGTTTCTTTTGGGTTTATGTCATTCATATTACTGTGCTTGCTCAGTGGGCATTAATAATAGTGCCATTTGGTAAATGGACTCACTTTTTATATAGATCCTTTGCCATGTATTTTGATGCACTTACAATGATCAAGGAGAAAAAATAGTATTACTATGAACGAAAAAGGCCGGCAACGTCCGGCCTTTTTATTATACCTCTTTGTCAAAGAAAAGCTTGTAGTAGTTTAGCCCCGTATCGGGATCAAAACCGCGCTCCACGCGGTCGCGCCCCCCATGAATGTATATGTGAAAATTCTTATCGAGTTTAACTACACTTTTAAAAAACTTTTGCGATTGCCGGGTGGCATCGGTTGATATCTTGAAACTATCAGGGATATTACAGCCAATTGCTTCCTCATACTTTTGCTTAAAATCGCGGAAGGTCTCAGCCATCTTGGGCTCCTCCAGAACCACCTCTTCAAACTCCTTTAGGTCAAAAACCTCGTTTGCCTTAAAAAAATCACGCGTTTTACAAAGAATATCAGCCTGGTCAACTTTTACAAAGTTGTTCTCAGGCCTAACTACCTCCTCCACAAACTCGCGGCAAAGATTAATTGCCTGCTTGGTTTGGTAAAAATCGTCGTTACGAAGTTTGGCACGCAGAAAATCGTTTAGCCAGTACTTGGCTTCGTCGCGGTTGGTATTATCAATTACGCAAAGCTTATAGCCAAAATCCTTTTCGGTGTTAAAAACTAAGCAAGCCTTATCGAGCTTGCGGGGTGTAGTGCCAAACTGACAAGTTACCTTCAATCCTTTGGCATCGCGGCTTACATGTAAAAAACGCTCCTTGCTCTCGGCCTTAAAAATTCCAATGCCATCAGTAAGTTCACCATCAACAACCATATCGGTAAAAGAGGCAATGTATAGCTCCCCTCCCTTAATGTTAGGATGAACAGATACATGCTGAAGGTGATTGGCCACATTCCTTGAAAACTCAATGAAGTTAATATTCCCCTCAAAAAAATCGCTGCAGTAACTATACAATTCATTAAGTTCAAGGCTTGAACTGTGCTCAAATGAGTAAAATCCTTGATTCCTAAAACTCCCTAGAAAGTACTCCCTTAGCAGGCTGTTCAATAGATTATCATCAATATCTGAAGGTGCATCTGATAAAATAATATCATCAGTTTCTATCCCAACTGAGTGGACTATAACCTCGGTTAGTTCAGCATTTGAAAAGTCAAGCATGGTAATTTTAAATTAATTTCACGAAATTATGGATTTGGAATCACCTATGCAAAAGCTATAACAACTAATAATTTAGACACCATAAAAATTACTTTTATAAGTAATTAACATTTTATCACTTAGCTAATAGGGTAATTGGGAAATTGTAAAAAATTGCTAAGGGTTCTAAAAAAAATATAACTTTGCTTGTTAACAAACTAACAATCAACCCAGAAAACCATGGGTAAACTTTTTGACAGGTTAAACTCCGATGTTCGCTTTGTTGAGGGGATAAACGGATGCATAAACTGTGGTACCTGCACAGCAATATGTCCTGCAGCTGAGGTTTACGACTATGAACCCCGAACCATAGCAAACCTCGTCCAAATGCGCGACGATAATGTCATTGAGGAATTGCTTAAAAGCGATACCATTTGGTATTGCGGCGAGTGCATGAGCTGTAAAACACGATGTCCGCGAAACAATGCACCCGGCTTACTGATACAAGCGCTAAGAGGATTATCCATAGAAACAGGGCTTTTTGTTGAATCGGAAAAGGGACGTCAACAGCTCTCGCTAAAGCGGATGTTGGGCAACTCCATTCTGGAAACAGGCTACTGTGTTCATTTTGACCACGCAGAATTGAGCATGTTCCCAGAATTAGGCCCCGTTTGGCAATGGGTTAGGGATAACCGCGAAAAGGTTTTAGCAAAAGTAGGGGCTAACTACAATGGTTCGGGGCCTGGCGCCATGCGCAAAATCTCAAAGGAAAACCTCGACGAACTTGAAAAGATATTTGAAGTTACGGGCGGCTTGGATTGGTTTGATAAAATTGAGGACGTATCGGCACAAAAAGCCAAAGAACTGGGCATGGAAAAGGGTGATGCTACCGATAAAAAATCGGCTTACTTTACCCATGTTTATAGGTATAACAATGCTGAAAAGCATCGCCGTAAGTAGTTTCAAAAAAGGATAAATTCAATGAAACAGGAAGGTAAAAAACGTATATGGAGCGATTACCAAAAGGAAATTGCTGATGATAAATTTTACTTTGTCAGGAGTTGTATAAGGCAAACCTTCTTCCCGGGTAGCGATACCACCTTTATCAGAATTTTAAGGGATGTGCTTGGTAAAGACATTTATGAGAATCCTGACCATACCACCTGTACCGGCATTGGTTACCATACCGAGGTAGTACCATTTCCAACCATTCAAACTGTTGTTGCCCGTAATTTTGCTCTGATGCGTGAAAAGGGTTACGTTAACTATACCCCATCGTGCGTAACCTCCTTTGGTATTTACACCGAGATACTTGAAACATGGCATCACTTTCCACAGGAAAAGGAAAAAACCCGAGAGTATTTAAGAAAAGCAACAGGAAGGGAATTTGAAGAGCCTGACAATTTAGCTCATACAAGTGATGTGCTGTATAAATTCCGTAACGAGATTGCTGCAAAGGCTAAGTATAGGTTAATTAACAAGCACACTGGAAAACCGCTAAAAGTTGTTGACCACATCGGCTGTCACTATGCAAAAATGTTTCCAAGCAAGGGGGTTGGTGGTGCTGAATACCCACAGGTACTTGCCGGACTAGTCGAAGCCTTTGGTGGTGAGGTAATTGACTACCCGGAACGTAGGCACTGCTGTGGTTTTGGCTTTAGGCAATACTTTGTGCAGGCTAATCGAGGTTATTCCATATCGGCATCGAAAAAGAAATTTGAGTCCATGGAACCCTTTCAGCCCGATTTTATTATAACTAATTGCCCTGGCTGCAACTACTTTATGGATAGGTGGCAGTACGCCCTTGGCGAAATGGAAGGAAAAACCTATGGGCAAAACGGCGAAGGTATTCCAGTACTCACCTATGAAGAGGTAGCCGGTTTAGTGCTTGGCTTCGACCCCTGGGAAATGGGCATGCAAATGCACCAGACCGATGTAGAACCCTTGTTAAAGAAAATGGGTGTTGAGTACGATCCCAACCAAAAGTATAAGGGGCCCAACAGCGAAGATCTTGGCGTACCAATGAGTCCCCGTTTTGTGAATGAAAAGGCATAATTAAAATATGAAAATATAAATACTCCCATGAAAAAAGTAGCAGTAATAGGAGGTGGTGTTACAGGGCTTGAAGCAGCAAACCAGCTTGCTCAAATGGGTTATTCTGTAACAGTTTTTGAGAAAAAAAACGCTCCTGGAGGCCAAGTATCAAAGTGGGACAGACTTTTCCCAAACCGTAGGCACTCTTTTGATGTGGTGAACGAACTAAAATCGCATCTTAATGGAAACCCGGCCATCTATCTATCAACCGCAATAAATAAAATTACCAAAAAAGATGAGCGCTTTCAGCTTGAAGCTTATAACCAGATTTTTGAAGCCGATGCTGTACTCATAGCAACAGGATTCGAACTATTCCCTGCTGAGCGCAAGGAGGAATACGGCTACAGAATTTACGACAACGTGATAACCTCGGCAGAGCTGGAAGGTATGTTCAGGGAGCATGGGCATCCTATTATGCGAAATGGAAATGCTCCTAAAAGAATTGCTTTCATCCACTGCGTGGGTAGTCGCGACGAAAAAGTGAAACGCCCTTACTGCTCAAAGGTTTGTTGCGTTACTGCTGTAAAGCAGGCAATTGAGGTGAAAGAGGCCATTCCCGAAGCGGAAATATTTTGCCTTTACATGGATTTGCGGATGTTTGGCCCGGGTTACGAGGATTTATACAAGGAAGCGCAACAGATAGGCATAAACTTTATCCGGGGACGCTTATCGGAGGCTAGTGAGCTCGATGGGGGTAGAGTCCTCATAAAAACAGAGGATACGCTCTCCTCTAAACCCCTAAAAATGTCGGTCGACATGGTAGTGCTAATGGTAGGGATGTCGCCAGCTGAGGGAACTGATGAACTAATTGCAGCCCTGGGACTTCAAACCAACAAGGACGGATTTGTTGAAATAACTGACTATCACCTAAACCCTGTTAAAACCAAGGTGAGCGGCGTTTTTACAGCAGGTGCTTGCACGGGGCCAAACAATATAACCGATTCCGTTAATGCTGCCCGTTCGGCTGCCATCGAAATTCATAATTACCTAAACAGCAAGTAGTATGATTGATTTTGGTTTTGCCCCAATGCCAATCAGTATCCACAACCTTGATACTGCAAATTTATCGTTGGCACAATGGATAAACCAACACGATGAAACCTTTAACCACTGCATTGCCTGCGGGAGTTGTACTGCAACCTGTACCGCCGGACAATTTACAACCTTCAGCTTTCGGGAATTATGCCATGCCATTCGGAGAGGCGAGGTAAAGAACGCTATTGATGAATCGGAAAAGTGCATGCTTTGTGGCAAATGCACACTGGTTTGCCCGCGAAATGTAAACACCCGAAACATCATCATGCTAATTCGTAAAGCTAACCTAACATTCAGGCCATGAGGTACCATCCGTTCACATTACCCTTTTCAATTGGGCTTGGTTTTATAGTTCTCTACATCGTAGTGATGTGGACTATTTGGATCATAAGGCTTAGCCGGCGTGAGCAAAAAATAGTTTGGAAACGGTTATTCTCCCTCCGAACAGTCTCTGCCATTTGGGAATCGATACGCGAGGGGTTACTCCATCGGAATATATTCAAGCGCAATATACTTTTGGGTTACATGCACATGAACTTAGCTTTTGGCTGGTTTATGCTTATTGTGCTCGGAAACCTTGAGGCTCGTTTGTACCCCCATGGAGTAATAAATCCGCCTTACTACCCTATCTTTTTTGAGTTTTTCAGGCACGACCTAACCCCACTCCATGAGTATGAAGAGATTTTCACTTTTCTGATGGACTTCTTCCTGCTTATGGTGATATCGGGGGTTAGCTTAGCCTTTTTTAAAAGGTTCCGCAGCCGCACCCTAGGCATGAAACGCACAACAAGGCATATTTTAATCGATAGGATTGCAATTACGGCTCTTTGGTTCATCTTTCCGCTAAGGCTATTTGCTGAAAGCGTAACTGCTGGACTTTATAATACCGGACACTTTTTTACCAACTTTCTTGGTCAGTGGGTCATATACAATCTTCCGCTCGATTACCTGTACTACCCTGCATGGTGGGCATACTCAATAGCTTTAGGTGTTTTCTTTATTACTATGCCCTTTTCACGGTACATGCACATTCCCGCTGAAATCCTACTCATTTTCCTTAGAAAATATGGCGTTAAGGAAAAGGATACCCACTCAACCTTCACCAAGTTAGAATTGAGTGCATGTTCGCGCTGCGGAATTTGCATTGATGCGTGTCAGCTTAGCACCTCGTTGAATATCTCCGATACTCAACCAGCATATTTCATTCGCGATTTGCGTTACAGCCAACCAAGCGAAAGGCTCAGGGAAACTTGCATGATGTGCATGCGATGCCTTGAGGCATGCCCAGTTGGTATCGAAATAACCCGAATACGTGAGAACGAACGCAAGGAGTATCCATTATTCACATCGTCGAGCTACAGCTACATCAATGGTTATAAATACCCAAAAGCAAAGGTGGCATTCTTTGCAGGATGCATGGGGCATTTAACACCATCGGTGATAAAATCGACCCTGGCCCTGTTCGATGCCGCAGGTGTTGATTACACCTTTATTGACAAAAACGGAAGTATTTGCTGTGGTAGGCCACTACAAATGAACGGCCAGGCCGATGCTGCCAAACAACTTATAGCCAAAAACAACCATTTAATTGTTGAAAGTGGTGCCGAGGTGCTAGTAACCTCCTGTCCAATATGCGCCCGAGAGTTTGCCAGTAGCTATCACCTTACAATACCTGTTTTACACCACAGCCAGTACCTACTTCAATTAACCAAACAAAACAGGTTGAGGTTTAACCAGTCGGGGTTAAAAGTTACCTACCACGACCCCTGTGAGCTGAGTCGTGGACTAAATATTACCCGAGAGCCTCGCGAACTCCTGCAAAATGCAGCGATCTTATCAAACGGAAGCAAAGAAATTGAAAGCAAATCGTTATGCTGTGGTGGCAGCCTTGGCATAACCAATATCTCCATGACCGACCGTTACAAAATTGCTAACAACACTCTTGATGAAATTGTTACTGAGAGTAGTAGTTACCTAGTAACAGCCTGTCCGATGTGTCGCAAAACTTTTACCAACGCACAAGAAAAAATAAAAGTGCTTGATATTGCTGAAATATTGGAAAAGAATTTAAACTTTGCACCCGAAAAAGCGTCAGATAAAGTTCAGACGCAAGCTAAACATCAAGCAGTAACAACATAAAGTAAAAAGCGATGCATAACGAGAAACTTGGATTTAACAGCCTTCTCATTCACGGGGGCATGGAACCCGACCCAATGGGAAGCGCAACAGTACCCATTTACCAAACATCAACCTTTGCCTTTGAGAATGTTGACGAAGGGGCAAGGTGCTTTGCAGGAGAAAGCAATGGATTTATCTACACCCGAATAGGCAACCCAACCATTTCGGCGCTTGAGCGCCAGGTGGCTATTCTGGAAAATGGTTTTGGTGGAATTGCCACTGCCTCGGGTATGGGCGCAGTATCGTCAATTTACATGGCTTTTCTGAAAGCAGGTGACCACATTGTTAGCACCGATGCGGTATACGGGCCCTCACGCGGTATTATGGAAACCTACTTCAAGCGGTTTGGGGTTGAAAGTACTTATATCGACACATCGAAACTCGAAAACATTGAGGCTGCCATTAAGCCAAACACCCGAATGTTATACCTTGAGAGTCCCACTAACCCTACCATGGTTATCACCGATATAAAAGCAGCCTCGGAGCTAGCCCATAAGCATGGGTTAGTAGTGGTGGTTGATAATACCTTTTGTAGCCCTTACCTGCAGCGTCCCCTCGATCTTGGCGCCGATGTAGTATTTCATTCAATGACCAAGTTCCTTAACGGTCATGCCGATATTGTTGCTGGTATTATTGTAACTAAAACCCAGGAACTCTATAAAACTGTTCGCCCAGCCATGGTGAATATGGGATGTAATATGGATCCGCACCAGGCCTACATGGTACTTAGGGGTATCAAAACCCTTTCGCTCCGTATTGAACGCGCCCAGCAAAACGCTCAAAAAGTTGCCGAATATCTTGAGAAACACCCCAAAATTGAATGGGTTAAGTTCCCGGGGCTAAAATCGCACCCTCAGTTTGAGCTGGCTCAAAAGCAGATGAAGGGACCGGGTGCCATGATAAGCTTTGAACTAAGAGGCGGCATTGAAGCCGGTAAAATACTCATGAATAATGTACGGTTGGCCATGCTGGCGGTTTCACTTGGTGGAGTTGAAACATTAATTCAACACCCAGCCTCTATGACTCACTCAAAGATGTCGCCTGAGGCCCGACTAAAAGCCAACATCACCGATGGCCTAGTCCGTTTTTCAGTTGGTATTGAGGATGTTGAGGACATTATTGCTGACCTGGATCAAGCTTTAGCCAAAATTTAATGGAAAACCCAAAACAATATTTTACCCGCAATTGAACATTGCGGGTTTTTTAATACCAAAAAAATATATACCTTTATTTTCAATTTTCGTAAAAAAAAGTATTTGAACAAAATTTTACCCAATATGAAAAAGTACATTGCGCTGGTAAGTTATGTTCTAATGTGTGTTTCCGTTTACGCACAGGTAGAGAGAATGCCCTTTAGTGATAAAATGAACTATACTGCCAATAAGTTAATCATTGGAAATTCTAAAGGCCCATCTACTCCAGGTTCAGCCCTTTTTTATGAAGATTTTGAGGGTACCACCTACCAGCTAACTGATAAGTGGGAAGTACTAAGGAGTTCAACATTAGACTTTCAACAAACCACTGGGGCTGCCAACCCTGCATGGTTCAGATGTACACCTCAAAGCTTCAACGGCAATGGATCAACTTATATCAAGCATGGCGAAGCCTCAGGGGCAATATCATTTACTGCTCCCGATTTTACTTGGCTCATTACTCACGATACTATTGCTATTCCATCCGATCCTGAAGCATTTCTGAAGTTTTGGCTTTGGTACTACAGCAACTATGATCAGGGTTACATAACCCATTTTTATGTATTGGCATACGATGTAGATGGCCAAACCCTTGATACTCTATTGTACTATGGTAATGATCAAGCCACATCGGTACCCAACCAGTATAAATCGCTATTCAACCTATCACTTTCAAAAGTAGCGGGTAAAAATGTTCGGCTAGCATTTGTATATGAGAATCGGAATAACCAGAATAAAGGAACACAACTTGCAATCGATGATATTCTAGTAACCAACACAAACATTCCTGATATTGAATTAAAAGTAATTCCCTACAAGTACTCAAAAGTACCTCACATAACTTTTGACTCCCTTTTTGTCGATCTTAAAGCAAATATTTATAACCTGGGAACAGTTCTAAACGATACATTGACAATTTCAGTATCGTGCGATAAAATACCCAACTTACAATCATCCGCGGAGATTACCGATACCATTGAAAGCGGGGAGCAGAGAGTGATAACTCTCAGCCCTAAAGTGAAGATTATGTCCACCGCTGAAAGTTATACTTTCAACCTTAATGCTTCTACCCCACCCGATACCTTAACTCAAAATAATACCGATAATACAACCCTGGAGGTAAGTAGTTCAATCTTTGCTACCGATAGGGGTGTAAAAGGTGGCATATCATTTAATCCAAACACTCAAATAGGTAACCTTTATGAGTTTCAACGTGATGGTTTTATTGAAGGCGTTGAAATTGGTTGGGCTCAAAACACTACAATCCCTGAAACTGCCTACCCGCTAGATTTTGTAGTGTATGTACTTGAGATTAACCCTGCTAGTCCAAGTGAAGCCAAAACTTTAACCCAGGAATATTTCACAAAGGAATACTCAGCCAATGGCGGTTCAATTATTTACTTCTTGCCTAAACCTGTTTATTGTCATAAAGGGTTCTCGTATTATGTTCTTGTAAAGCAAACCTCCGATACTCCTCTTGGTATTGGGTACGATGGAGATCCTTACGGAGCCTTTTGGAAGGTTGATGAATTTTTCCCGCTGAACGCCACATATATGGCCAACCAATCCATTGGCAACATAGCGGTAAGAGCACTCGTAAGCGAGCCTGTTGAAAATCCAACTGTTTTCTTCAACATTAAGAATGAGCAAAAGGAACCCGCTCAAAATGTTAAGGTACGAATTGTTGAGCTCGATTCAACAATTACAACAAACGAACAGGGGCAAGCCTCCATTGAGCTAAACAATGGTAAATACACCTATAACATCGATTCCACGGGCTATTCATCGCTCAGGAAAGAATTTACCGTGTTCTCGCAGAATCTTATTATTAACGATTCGCTTGTGAAAGCCTACAATGTGAAGTTTAGGATTGTTGATACTGACTCCGTACCACTACCTGGAGCTAGAATTAATGTTTACCCCATTACCCTCATAAGTAATGAGAATGGTGAAGATAGTACCATGCTACCTTCAGGAAACTACTCGCTTAAAGTAATGCTTTCCAACTATATGATGAAATACCCGGTTGATTTACTGGTTGAAGATAAAGATACCCTTTACATTGTCGTAATGGAGCAGGCTACAACCTACAACCTGACTGTAAATGTAAAAAACACTAAAGGTGAAAGCTTACCCAATGCTGATGTTAGTTTAATGGGCTATGGAACCCTTAAAACAAATAACGAGGGTAGCTGTGCCTTCAATGGACTACTTCCCGGAAACATAATGGGTTCTGTTAAGTATTACAATTATATTTGGGGATCAATTTTTGTGGATCTTACCTCCGATAGCACTATCAACGTAACCCTAATCCCTGAGCACTATACTGCCACTTTTTACGTTACATCCAAGGGAAATCCTATTATAAATGCCGAAATTATTATTGAGGGTTTAGACACCTTGCATACTGGATTAAATGGTTATGCTCAGTCCACATACATTCCCTTCGGGAACAGCATACCATACACAGTAAAAGTGAAAGACTACTACACTTACACTGGTACCTTTGATATTTGGGATACCGACGTTCTTGTTACTGTAAACCTGACACCTCTTGGAGTAGATGACAATTATGATGATCTACATCCTACAATTTACCCAAATCCGACCACCGATTTTATTACAGTTACCGGCCTTAACAATTATTCCATCACAATTTTCGATATAAACGGAAGGGTAGTTTACCAGAATAGTAATCCTGACAGCAAGATTGATATTGGTTTCTTACCAAAGGGAATGTACATAGTTAAGCTTAATACATCAAAAGGTTTTAGTATTCATAAAGTTCTAAAGCAGTAATTCTAAAATAATGTAGTTAAAAAAGGAGTGCTAAGCACTCCTTTTTTGTTACATTCTATAAGCATAAATTCATTTTTTATCAATATTATTTTAATTATCAATTTAAATTGATAACAAATTATCACTTTTTTTTGCGTTTTTCTGAAAGACTAAAAGAAATATTTTGTAAACTTGTAGTGCTTAATTCGTGAAGTGTGAACTGTTGATATGTAACTGTAATAAACAAATTGTCAATACATTATAAAACATACCATGAAGAATACGCCCATCCCCTTCGAAGTTGTAAAGCAAAAGATTCAGGAATCAAAGTTACCAAGTGTAGGTAAGGCCTCGATTCGTGAGCTGGTTAAACTTGTCAATGAGATTGAAAAGGAAACCGGTATCAAGTACGTAAGAATGGAAATGGGAGTGCCCGGGCTGGAGCCATCACAAATTGGCATTGATGCTGAGATTGAAGCATTGAAGCGAGGGGTTGCCTCCAAGTATCCAATGATTGACGGTGTGCCAGAACTAAAAAAGGAAATTGCACGGTTTGTAAAAAACTTCATCAATATTGATGTTGATGAACAGGGATGTATCCCTACAGTAGGTTCCATGCAGGGTGCTATGGCCGCTTTTCTGGTGGTAAACCGTTGCAATGCAACAAAAGATACCATTCTATTCATCGATCCGGGATTCCCTGTTCAAAAACAGCAACTTAGGGTTCTGGGAATGAACTACGAAACTTTTGATGTATATAACTTCCGTGGCGATAAGCTCCGCGATAAGCTTGAATCGTACCTCAAAAAGGGAAATATTTCAGCAATCCTTTACTCAAATCCCAATAATCCCTCATGGATTTGCTTTACCGAAAAGGAATTGCAAACAATAGGCGAGCTAGCCACAACCTACGACACCATTGTTATTGAGGACCTTGCATACTTTGCCATGGACTTCCGCAAGGATCTATCCAAACCCGGACAGTCTCCCTTCCAGCCTACTGTGGCTAACTATACTCAAAACTGGTTAATGCTTATCTCCAGTTCCAAGGCATTTTCCTATGCAGGTCAGCGTATTGGCACCATGGTTATTAGCAATGGTCTTTACAAGCGCCGTTACCCTGACCTAAAACGCTACTTCACTTCCGATGAGTTTGGCTACGCCATGCTTTACGGGGCTGTTTACTCCCTATCGTCGGGGGTTTGCCATTCTACACAGTACGGTTTTGCAGCCATGCTAAAAGCAGCCAACGATGGAACCTTCAACTTTGTAGAATCGGTTCGTGAGTACGGTGAAAAGGCCAGAATAATGAAAAAGATTTTTACCGAAAACGGTTTTACAATAGTTTACGATATGGATGAAGACAAACCCCTGGCCGATGGATTTTATTTCACCATATCGTACCCGGGTTTAACCGGAGAACAGCTAATTGAAGAGCTTCTTTACTACGGAGTTAGCGCTATTTCATTAGCCATAACCGGTAGTGAGAGGACTGAGGGCTTACGTGCCTGTGTATCGCAGGTGCAGCGCAACCAGTTCTCCGACCTGGAAGTGCGTTTAAAACGATTTAACCAAGATCACAGGAACTAAAAGTTTCAACCAAATAGTAAAACAACAAAAATAAATTTGACCAATATGGCAAAAGTAAGAGGAGCAATTGTGGTCGATGTAGAAAAATGTAAAGGATGTGGCCTTTGTGTGGTAGCCTGCCCTTCAAAAGTTATTGAACTGGCAAGGGAGGTAAATGGCAAAGGATACAACTACGCCTACATGGCCAACCCCGAAGCCTGCACAGGCTGCGCAAACTGCGCATTGGTTTGTCCCGACACGGTTATCACTGTTTACAGGGTTAAAACTGAAGCTGAGGCTTAAAACCGACATTTTGTATAAACAAAAACTCATTAAAGAAAATGGCAGAGTTAAAATTAATGAAAGGGAATGAGGCCATAGCCGAGGCAGCCATACGTTGTGGTTGCGATGGTTACTTTGGCTACCCCATAACCCCACAATCCGAGGTGCTTGAAACCCTTATGGCTCGTAAGCCATGGGAAGAAACCGGTATGGTTGTCCTACAGGCCGAGAGCGAAGTTGCCGCTATTAACATGGTTTACGGCGGTGCTGGTTGCGGTAAAAAGGTCATGACATCATCATCAAGCCCCGGGATAAGCTTGAAACAGGAAGGTATTACCTACATTGCCGGTGCTGAACTACCTTGCTTAATTGTTAACGTAGTACGTGGAGGTCCCGGGCTGGGAACCATTCAGCCTGCCCAGAGCGACTACTTCCAGGCTGTTAAGGGTGGCGGACATGGCGACTATAAGCTGATTGTTCTTGCACCAGCATCGGTTCAGGAGATGTACGATTTTGTTGACCTTGGATTTGAACTCGCTTTCAAGTACCGTAATCCAGCCATGATTCTTTCCGATGGTATCATCGGCCAAATGATGGAAAAGGTTCAAATTGGCCCATATAAACCCCGAATGACCGACGAGGAAATAGTAGCCAAGTATGGTTCATGGGCCACAACCGGTAAAACCCCTAACCGCCAACGCAATATCATAACCTCGCTTGACCTCGATGCAGGCCGTCAGGAGCAGTTCAACCTAAAACTCCAGCGCAAGTACAAAGAGATTGAGGAAAAAGAGGTTAGGTTTGAAAAAATTGCATGCGACGATGCAGAGTACCTGCTAGTTGCCTATGGTTCATCGAGCCGTATTTGCCAGAAAGTTGTTGATATGGCCCGCGAAAAGGGAATAAAAGTAGGATTACTACGTCCCATAACCCTATTCCCCTATCCTACCAAGGCAATTCAAGCAATGCTGGGGCAGCTCAAGGGAATCCTTGCAGTAGAAATGAGTGCCGGCCAAATGGTTGAGGATGTTCGTCTGGCTGTTGAAGGTAAGGTTAAGGTTGAACACTATGGCCGTATGGGCGGTGTTATCCCAACACCACACGATGTGTTAAAGGCTTTAGAAGAAAAATTTATTAAAGGCTAATAAAATGGACATTAAAGATATTATCAAGGAAGAGAATTTGGTTTACTCCAAAACCAAGCTCCTAACCGACAATATTATGCACTACTGCCCGGGTTGTACCCATGGTGTAGTTCATAAGGTTCTGGCTGAAGTTATTGATGAGTTGGGCATACAGGAAAAGACCATTGGTGTTGCACCGGTTGGGTGCTCTGTGCTTGCATACAACTATATTGATATTGACTGGCATGAGGCAGCCCACGGTCGTGCTCCTGCGCTTGCTACCGCTATCAACCGTTTATACCCCAACAAGTATGTATTTACCTACCAAGGCGATGGCGACCTAGCCTCAATTGGTACTGCTGAAATCATACACGCCTGCAACCGTGGCGAAAATATTGTGGTTATTTTCATCAATAATGGTATTTATGGGATGACCGGAGGTCAAATGGCTCCTACCACCCTTATTGATATGCCCACTTCAACATCACCTTACGGACGAAAAGCCGAGCTCAACGGTTACCCCTTAAAGATTACCGAGCTAATAGCCCAACTCCCCGGAACATGCTACGTTACACGCCAGTCGGGACACACACCCGCTGCCGTTCGTAAGCTCAAAAAAGCCATTACTAAGGCCTTTGAGAATACCGGAAAGAAAAAAGGTACATCGTTCATTGAGGTAGTATCGACCTGCAACTCCGGTTGGAAGCTATCGCCCGTTAAAGCAAACGAGTGGATGGTTGAGCACATGTTCCCATATTACCCGCTTGGCGATTTGAAAGACGAGTAGTAGTTAATCAATTTAAAAACTAAAAAAATGACCGAAGAAATCATCATAGCCGGTTTTGGTGGGCAAGGTGTTCTATCAATGGGTAAAATCCTTGCTTATTCAGGCATAATGCAGGACCAGGAAGTAGCCTGGATGCCCTCATATGGTCCCGAAATGCGTGGCGGTACTGCAAATGTTACTGTAATTCTTAGCGATTCACGTATCAGTTCCCCAATTCTTCAGGAATTTGACACCGCAATCATTCTTAACCAGCAGTCGCTCGATAAGTTCGAAAAGATGGTAAAACCGGGTGGCACGCTGATATATGACCCCAACGGTATTACTCGTCACCCGCAGCGTACTGATATCAACATATTTAGGGTTGAGGCTGCCGAGGAAGCTGCTAGAATGAAGAACGCTAAGACCTTCAACATGATTGTTTTGGGAGCTTTCCTTAAAGTGAAACCCATTGTTAAGCTTGAAAATGTAATAAAAGGGCTTGAGAAATCGTTGCCCCAACGTCACCATCACCTAATTCCCATGAACCAGGAAGCAATAAGCAGGGGAATGGAGATTGTGAAAAAAATCAACTAGAAGATGAATGATAAATAAAAGCCTGACCTAAACGTCAGGCTTTTTTTTATTTTCTGTATGGCTCCGCGGCCCGTTTTAGTATTTTTTCAACAATATCGGACGTGATGTTTTTATTTTCGCCCATCTTCCATCCTCTTGCAGCAAATCGGTCAACAATTGGTTTAGTGTCGGCAAAGCTGATTCCATGCTCTGGCAAACGTGTTTTTACGCCCAAACCCCTAAAGAATTTCTCGGTTTCCTCAATTGCCCGCTCAGGGGTTAAATTTTCTCCGTTTAGGTTCCAAACCCTACTGCCATACTGTAGTAGTTTCTCTTTTTTGAATTCAACCATTTCGGTTAGTAAAGCCGGATAAATTATAGCAAGAGTAACTCCGTGATCAAGTCCAAAGAATGCGGTAAGCTCATGACCTATCATGTGGGTAGCCCAATCGGTAGGCACGCCAGTGGAAATCAATCCATTGAGAGCCATGGTACAACTCCACATAAAGTTAGCTCTTAGGTCGTAATCGGTTGGATTTTCCAAGGTTTTTGGACCAACCTCAATGAGCGTTTGTAGAATACCTTCGGCAAATCGATCCTGAATGGGCGAATTAGATGGGTATGTAAGGTACTGCTCAAGCACATGGGCAAATGCATCAACAACCCCATTAGCTACCTGATTCTGAGGAAGCGAATATGTAGTTGTAGGATCAAGAACCGAGAACTTTGGGTAAACTGCAGGACTACCAAAAGCGTACTTTTCCTTGGTTGCCTCCCGGCTAATAACTGCGCCAGCATTCATTTCAGAACCAGTTGCTGGGAGTGTTAACACTGTTCCAAAGGGTACAGCTTTCTCAACCTTTATGCCTTTAGTAAGAATATCCCAGGGTTCACCCTCAAACGGAATTGATGCCACAATAAACTTTGTTCCATCAATAACTGAACCGCCGCCAACAGCCAGCAAAAAATCAACATTATTTTCACGGGCAAGCTTAACAGCTTTTATGAGGGTCTCGTACCGTGGGTTAGGCTCAATTCCGCCAAATTCTAATACTTTTTTCCCCTTTAAGGCGCTAATAACCTTATCGTAAACGCCATTCCGTTTAATACTTCCACCCCCATAGGTTAGCAGTACCGTTTGATAAGGCAACAGTTCCTGTGTAATCATATCAATTTGGCCTTCGCCAAATAGAATTTTTACCGGATTGAAAAACTCAAAATTCTTCATGGGCTTAACATTTTTACTAAAATAAACAACCCATCGTTCAAAATGTTACGATGGGTTAAACAAATTCGTTCGGATTGATTAGATTACTTGAATAGCTCTTTGTATATCGATAATGATAGCATCTTCCTCATCTTTGTACTCTTTTTTCACCTCCAATTGCAAGTTATCATCATCGGCCCCGGCAAGCCTAACAAAATCAAGCTCTGGTATTGATGTGCTCAAAAACTCAAACAAATCCTCATCGGAAAGGTATTCAAATCCACCTATTGCATTGTATCTGAGCACTGTAATCAAAGCATTCTCATCTGCATCCACAATACTTCGTGCTAGACGTTCTGAGAGGTAATTCTTCACCTTGTTTTTGGAAACCTGAACTTTCTTCATGGCTTTAATTTTTTGCCGATTATACTACTTTTGTATTGGTGCATTCAATTAACTTTTCCCAATGTTCTAAATACAAATTTAATTTTTTTTACGTGTGATTTATTAAAGTGGTTACTATTTACTTTACTTTGTTTTAATTTTTTAATTTCAGGAATATGAACATAGCAACAGGTGATATCAAACCTCAAATTGAGGAGACCTGGAAGAAAGTTTTAATGGATGAGTTTAAAAAGGATTACTTTATCAAACTTAAAGAGTTTTTGGTAGAGGAGAAGAAAAAATACACTGTATACCCTCCAGGTTCCCAGATTTTTGCAGCATTTAATCATACCCCATTCAATAGCGTAAAGGTGGTTATCTTAGGTCAAGATCCTTACCATGGACCAGGGCAAGCCCACGGGCTATGCTTTTCGGTACCTAAAGGTACTCCTGCCCCACCCTCGCTTCAGAATATTTTTAAAGAGATAAACAGCGATTTAGGACTTCCCATACCAAATCACGGTAATTTGGAAAAATGGGCAAAACAGGGCGTGCTGCTTTTGAATGCAACGCTTACGGTCAGGGCAAATCAGGCTGGTTCACATCAGAACAAGGGCTGGGAAACCTTTACCGATGCTGCCATCAAAGCGCTTTCCGATCACCATAAGGGGTTAGTGTTTATCCTCTGGGGGAACTATGCTCAGGCAAAAACGAGTATTATAGATGCCAACAAGCATTTTATTTTAACGGCTCCACACCCGTCGCCACTTTCGGCTAGCAGAGGTTTTTTTGGGTGTAAACATTTTTCAAAAACAAATAGGCTCCTTACCTCCATTGGTAAAGAGCCCATTGATTGGTCGTTAGATTAATTACGAATGGGTTTTATTGAACCGTTCAATTTCCTGTAGGTATTTGGAACGTATTTCCGATATTCGTTCCAGGTTGGCCTTTAAATCGTAAATTCTTATTACATCCTGTGGGCCGTCAACCTTCCAGAAATACCCTAAGGCAGCATCAAAAAAACTATTCTGTAGGTTATTCTTAACATGACTGGTAATCAGTTTAAAGTCGTCCCATTTCAGTTCCTGGGGAATTTCAATGTAGTACTTGTTATCGCCAGCTAAATCGAGATAAATACCCTCATCGAATCGTTCAACAAGAAATGTTTTTTCTATTGTAATAAGGGCCATACTATTTACAGGCTTGCTACGTCTAAAATCGATGCCATGCTCAGCAAGCTTTTGCTGGATTATTGGAATCTCCTCAAAACACCTGAGGTTTTTAATCCTTATACAGTAGTATCGATGATCTTCCAGGTCAATATATCCGTATGTACCCATGCAAGCATGTTTAGCCTCACGGGATAATTTTTGCATAGTCCGAGCTAAAAACATATGGTCGTACTCCCTAACTAGGATTAAAAAGATTGACCTAGGTATTACATCGGTTGGTACATTCTTACCGTAGTAGCCCGGGTATGGTTCATAGTTTTCCAGAACCATGGTGTTGGAGTATATTCGCTCCGAAAGCGATTTAACCTTTTCCTCCTTAACCATTACTCCACGGGTTTCAAGTATCTTAGCAATGGCTGTCATAGTATTGAATTTTTCTCAATTTACAAAATAAACCGAGGTTAGTCAATAGATGCACCATAAAACATTTAAATAACGTGATTCTATTGGCATATCGAGGTAATCCAGGCTTATCAAAGTCTTTCATTTCGAGGTTTCAGAATTATCAGATTATGTTAGTCGATTCCTCAAGTGTAAAATTCAATTGGCGAATTTGGAATACAGTAAGTAATGTCATGTAAATTCCCAAAACAAAAAAAAGAGGCTTACCGCCTCTTTTCTTCTAAAACTTTTCGTAATTAGTGTCGTCGCTGTTGCTTGAAAGCTTAATGTCGATACCATCGGAAAGCTTAGGTTTTGACTTTGTTCGTTTGGATTCCCTGAATTCGGTTTTAGGAGTAATTGAAGTTTGAGCAATCTTTCTAGTAACATTCTTAAGGTTACTCAACGTTGTTAGGGTTTCTTTTCCACCAGTGTCAAAAAATGATACAATATCAATTAGTTGCTGGGCCTGGCTGTTGAGTTCCTCAGCACCTGAAGCCATTTCCTCGCTAGCAGCAGCATTCTGCTGTGTAACCTGGTTAAGCTGCTGAATGGCAGAGTTTATTTGATCAGCTCCAGCATTCTGCTCCATACTTGCAGCAGCAATCTCCTGAACTAGCCTTGCGGTCTTTTCAATGTCGGGAACTATCTCTGAGAGCAACCGACCAGCATCGTCGGCAATCTTAACGCCATCGTGGGTAATTCTGTTAATTTCCTCGGCGGCCAGACGGCTGCGTTCGGCAAGCTTACGAACTTCGGCAGCCACCACGGCAAAACCCTTGCCATGCTCACCTGCCCTGGCTGCTTCAACTGCAGCATTAAGGGCAAGTATGTTGGTTTGGAAAGCAATATCGCCAATAATGGTAACCTTTTCAGCAATCTTTTTCATGCTATTCAGGGCATATGTAGTAGAATCATATCCCTTACGGATGCCCTCTACGCTCTTAAAGGCAATGATTTCGGCTTGCTTGGCATTTTCAGTGTTGTTTTGAATATTTGCAACCATTTGCTCCATTGAGGCAGAAACCTCCTCAGCAGAACTTGCCTGCTCCGATGCTCCCTGCGATAGCTGTTGGCTAGTGGTACTCAATTGTTCGCTTGCAGCTGCAATGTGGTTTGAGGATATATATATTGTCGATATAACCTCCTTCAGCTTCTCGCTCATGTCGTTAAGGGCACGTGAAAGCTTTCCTAACTCATCGCCTCTTTTAGCTGACTCGCTTGCATGAATAACCAGGTTTCCTTTGGATAGGCTATGGGCTAGCTCTACACCTGAGTTTACAGGTTCGGTAATACTACGGGTAACCCTGTATGCAATTAGTGAACTCAAGAAGACAATAGACAAAACCACAAAAATTATTACCGTTAATCCATATTTAGCTGAATCGTTCAGTAATCCGGCCGATAAAATCACTCCCTTTTGGAGCAAACTTTGGTTATGGGTTACCGCTTCAAGGGATTTACTTTTGGCATCAAAAATAGCTTTTTTGGCCTCGACATGCTTTATGAAACTTTCTTTATACTGCTCAAGTGCCCTTACTATCTCACTAAGCCCTAATTTGGATGCTAATCTGGTATTATCATCAATTTCCGTTAGCCATTTTCTATACAGTTCATCATTACCTGAAATCAGGTAATTCTTTTCCATTATCCGAATGTTCAAAAACTGCTGAACGCCTCGTGAAACCTCACCTCCCATAACTCGGGCAGCAATGGAAAGTGCAGTGTTCGATGAGTTTTCCAGAACTGTAGAGGTTTGAGCTATAAGCTGATTGCTATTTTCAAGTGTTGCGAATTGATCTTCAACTACCTTAATATTTCCTTCAATAATTGTAATTAGCCCATAATTCTTTTTCGTAACAACGGGCTTAAGAATTTCGAGTTGGTTTTTAAACTTGGTAAAGTAGAGCTTAGCGGAGTCGAGTTCAACCTGATTACCTGATTGAATAAAATCGAGCAAATGGGAACTTAAAGCAGCGTTACTAGCTAGCAAATTGTTAAGCATAACCTGCTTGCTGCTCTCCAACCTTACTTTACGATTCGAAATGAAAACAGCAATGGCCACAACTAATATTAAACCAATAATTAATGAAAAACCCAATGCCAATCGTTTCCCAATTGGTAAATTGTTTAAGTTCATAAATAGTTTGATTTAAAGATTATACTTAGCTATAATTTCATCCACTGTTAAGGAGCAATTAAGCATAACGGATTCAGGTACTGGTTTACCAACCTTCTCCGACACAAGGAAGCGTTTACAGCTTGTATACTTCTCTTTACCAGCTGTGCAGTAAATTTTTCGGTAGGTTTCGCCCGCATTCGGATTGAAAAAAACATTTTTCAGGTAAATGGGGCACTTTTCCAGCTTTGGACAGCTTGATATTGTTTCCATACATTATTTTTTTAGATATAATAAAATTAATCAATTCTTTATCAGAAAAAAAAACTTTCGTCAAAAAAATATTTTAGAAAATCAATTTAAATGTTATCTAAATAACAACACAACAATTGCTATAAATACGTTAGTGACTTATTTATTGATTAGCGGTAAATATTATACTAAAGAACCTTCAAATAACAAATTCAACCGGGAAAATTTCTAGAGGAATGAGTCGGAATGAGTCGGAATGAGTCGGAATAGGAGGAATATGTTGGAGTTAGAAGAATATTGAAGAATATAGAGGAAGTTAGAGGAAGTTAGAGGAAGTTAGAGCCCGTGAAACGTGAGCCGTGAAACGCCAAGCTTGAGACGGGAATGAGTTAGAATGAAACGGAAAGAAACGGAATGAGTCGGAATGAATCAGAATAGGAGGAATATGATGGAGTTAGAGGAAGTTAGAGGAAGTTAGAGGAAGTTAGTGAGAAAGGGAACAGTTAAATCCTGTACCTTGGATTTTCAAGCTTTTACGGTCTAATAAAAATAGGTATGTAGTAAGACTTTAAGAGGAGATTCGTCAATTGAAAAAATCAATTGAATATTTTGGATTAAAATGAGGCTCATTGACCTGTGTAACGTAAAAATAAAAAGGCCCCAGAGTAACCCGAGGCTTTTTTGCGGTCCGGACGGGACTCGAACCCGCGACCCCATGCGTGACAGGCATGTATTCTAACCAGCTGAACTACCGGACCAATCTTTTGCTTTAACTTTTCCCTTGAAAAGCGATGCAAAGGTAATACCTTGTTTTTAATCTTGCAATAGTCAGCTAAAAATTTTTTTTCTGAAAAATACTGAAATTAACACTTCCGTAAACCCGGTGTTCCAAAAAATGCTGATTATCTGCAAAATTGTACTTATTGGAGTGTTCAAGAATAAACCATCCTCCATCGACAATTACGGGATGATTAAAGATGATTTGCGGTAAGGTATCAATTCCCTGCAAATCGTAGGGGGGGTCGGCAAAAATAATATCGTACTGCCTGTTACAAGACTTAATATAGCTAAAAGAATCTCCCTTAATGGGATTTAATCCAATAAGTTTAAGCTGGTTTGCAGTGTTACGGATGAATTGCCAATGATGGAAATCCTTTTCAACTGAATCCACTAAGGCGGCTCCGCGTGAAATGAATTCGTAGCTTATACTACCTGTGCCCGAAAACAAATCAAGAACCCTTAACCCCTCAAAATCGAAATGATTGGCAATTATGTTGAAGAGGCTCTCCTTGGCAAAATCGGTAGTAGGACGAGCACGAAAGTTCTTTGGAGGATTGATAAGCCGTCCACGTAAACTTCCGGATACTATTCGCATGTAACACCCAAATTGAATAGCCTAAAGTATTCTGTCCGGTAACGTAGAAGTCGGTATGAGAAAAATACCGGTTTATAAAAATTAGCCTGATGGGTAACAGAGTTAACGTATTTAACTATCTCTTCGGGCAACCCTGCCATTAACTCTCCATCACCGGTCAGGTTAAGCTGTAAGTTATAAGTGTTATCAATAACTGACCTAGCTAATGCATTGGTGTAATAAACAACATCGGTTGTTGATTTACACAAATAGCTATTGGCCGCAAGAAGCTGACCGTTGTTGTGAAGAATTATGGCTAAATGCTGTTGGTCAATATCAACCTGTAAAAAGGGTTTAGCGGTGTAACTGTAGGGAACCTGAATAAATGACAGCAATGAATGAGTAAATAAAGAGCCACCATGTAACGATTTCCACTCGTTAATAAACTCATGGGGTGCAGCGTATATAATTACTAGCGATAGGTTTGGCAATTCGGTAAAACCCAATTCAAAGCCATCGGGTGTGGAATGAACCTGCTCAAGGAGTAATTTCGATTTACTTGGTTCAAAGAATTCATTGGGAACAATTGTAAAGTAAGGTAGGTTAAATGCAACTATAACCTTTTTAAACTCCCCCTTAAGCCAGGGTTTAGCCTCAGTTAGCTTACCAATAAAATTACGGAAATCAACACTACTGATACTAAAGCCCTGCCAACCCGTATTGAATAGTGCTATGAAAGTGTTGCGTATGGTATCCTTCACCGCATACGAAAATCCATTCAGGGATACCTGAATGGATAGTTCGTATGTAGATGTCCGATCCCTATCAAAGGTTTCGTCTATGATGTCAATTTCTTGCATTGCCAATATACTACTCCCAGTTACCGGCATTATTGGTGGCCTCGGTTAAGGAACCAACTTTTAAGCCAGGATACTTATTAAGTTTTTTAGCAAGGTCGTCCATATTAATAATTTCCTGACGATCAAGGTTCTTTAGGATAACCTTGTTCGGTGCTTTACACTCAAAAACCTTAACGCTTACACCCGATTGTGTTTTTAGCTCACCTGCTGCCAGCTCAAACTGTTCGCCACCAGTAAACGGAATAAAACGTAGCGAATCGTAAGGATACCCCTTAAGAATGGTATCGCGAACCGGAATGAGAATGGTATCGCGGAAAACTTTTTTCTGAATTACAGCAAGGGAGTCGTCCTCCGAACCAATCTGCTTAACAACCTTAATCTGACCTTCCTTCATGAAGTTGATAAGGGTATCGAAACTACCGGTGTACTTACCAAAACGCGAGCGGTAAGCATCCTGAGCAGTTCTAATACTTTTTAAACGCTCAATGGTAGCATTGTACCTACGATTTTTTTCCTTTTCAAAACGGATTGGCTCCATTATGCTCTCATACAGGAAATAACCAAGTATCGCTATGATAACTGCAAGTGCAATTTGGTAAACTGTTTTCATTTTTCGTGTTTTGGTTTATGTTTGCGTGCAAATTTAAAAACATCTGGTTAAATTCTAACTTAAATTTACAAAAAATATTGCATTGCTGTGATTAAAACACATGTTATTAAGGAAATAGTTGAGAGGTTGGGTTTTGCCCCTACAGTTGGGCAACTGGAAGCAATTAACACCTTATCGGAGTTTACTGTTCAGCCTACCGGTAATGATTGTATGTTGCTTACAGGTTATGCCGGAACCGGTAAAACATCGCTTATTGCGGCATACGTTAAGGCTTTGGATAAGTTTGGTATAAACTACCAGCTCCTTGCTCCTACCGGAAGAGCAGCAAAAGTATTAGCTGAATACTCCGGATGTAATGCTTACACAATCCATAAAATAATTTATCGGCAACTATCCAATACCGATGGTTTTGGACGCTTTACCCTAAACTTTAACAAATCAAAAAACACCATATTTATTGTTGATGAGGCTTCGATGATATCGAACCAATCGTTCGACGATAGCGCATTTGGATCGGGCAAGCTACTTACTGACCTTATTGAGTATGTCAGTATGGGCAAGGAGTGCAAGCTGATGCTTGTGGGCGATACCGCTCAGCTACCTCCGGTAGGCCTTGATATTAGCCCGGCATTGAACCCTGCTGAGTTGGAATCGTTTGGTTTAAATGTTAGGTTTGCACAGCTCTCCGAGGTAATTAGACAGCAGTTCGATTCAGGAATTTTGCAAAATGCTACTTGGCTGAGGGAACTGGTTGACTCGTCAAAAAATGTATTCCCTAAATTCAACACTGAATATGCCGATGTAAAAAGAATTTCAGGAGGGGAACTCCTGGAATACCTCTCCGATGAGTACAGTAAAAACGGGCGCGAAGGGAATATTGTAATTTGCTACTCGAACAAACGAGCTAATAGATATAATCAGGGAATACGGGCAAAAATTCTATTCCACGAGGAGGAACTCAGCGTGGGTGATTACCTAATGGTTGCCCGGAACAACTACTACTGGGTGAACGATAGGCCAAATATTGGCTTTTTGGCCAATGGTGAAATAGTAAGGGTTAAGCGGATAGGTAAAAGAACTGAACTTTATGGTTTCCGGTTCGCTGATGTTACATTTGAGCTGCTTGACTATAACAACGAAGAGTTTGATGCTAAATTAATACTCGACTCACTATACATGGATGGCCCATCGCTGGGGAGCGAAAGCATGAAAATGCTTTACCAGGAAGTATTGGCCGATTACATGCACCTTAAAACCAAAAAGGCTCGCATGAAACAAATTCAGAACGATCCCTACTTTAACGCCATTCAGGCAAAATTTGCATATGCGGTTACCTGCCATAAAGCTCAGGGTGGGCAATGGCCAACCGTTTTCGTTGACCAGGGGTTTTTCAACGATGACATGTTAACACGTGAGTACTTGCGCTGGCTTTACACTGCTTTTACAAGGGCCACCCAAAAAGTTTACCTGGTAAACTTTGACGATAAATTTTTTTAGCGAGTTAAAATTTCATAAAACAGCTCTACAACATTAACATAACCATACTCCCTTTCGTTTTGCTGTTGAATCTTTGCAGTCAATTTTAGGGAAAGAGGTATGAAGCGTGTTTTTTATGTTTTAATTACCGTACTGGCAACTTTTAATGCTGAGGTTAAAAGCCAAGATAGTCAAAGTATTAAAACTCAACTAAAATTCGATTTTGTAAGCCGTCACCTATGGCGTGGCATGCGAAATAATACAACCCCCGCCGTACAGCCAACTATCCGATTCGATGGCAATATGTTTTTTGGTGGCTTTTGGGCCTCGTATTCCTTAGGTTCCGAAAACGTTCAAGAAATTGATATATACACCGGTTTTAAGTACAAGAATGTTGATCTTACAATTATTGATTACTACAACCCTATTGATACTGCTGGTTGGAAGGGTGACTTTTTCGAATTCAGTAACAGTAAGACCCGCCACACCCTCGATGCTATAATTACCATTAACCCAACAAGCCATTTCCCGCTAAGTTTAACCTTTGCAACCATGTTTTATGGTTTTGATAAGGACTCATTAAGCAAAAAGAACCTTTATTCCACCTACCTCGAGGCGGAGTACACTTTCTTCAGAAACGACAATACTCGTATTTCATTTCATATTGGTGGAACGCCCTATAAAAGTTACTACGCCAGCAAGACTGCAATTACAAATACTGGAATAACAGTTACTAGGAATATTCACTTTAACTCAAACATAACCATTCCGGTTAAGGGAAGCTTTATTCTTAACCCCTACACACACCAAGTGTTTTTACTAGCTGCGTTTACCATACAGTAAGGATAAAGGATAAAGGATAAAGGTTAAAGGATAATGGATGTCTAGTCCTGAAATAAGTCTACAGGTTAGTTAATAGATTTAAGCGACACACTGACCCTTCCCGAAAAGCATCTACCAAACATTGTTATTTAATTAACAAATGTTTAAAACGAACATTTAATTAAATAAAATTTGACTTTTAATTGCATCAACCGTATATTGCGGGAAGCACAGTGCAGAATATCAAAAATCAAGAGTATGAGATACAGGAGCTTAAGGACAGAAATGATGGTAAACATTCTAGGTATTACCATTGTAATAATGGCTGTGACTTTAACCGTTGTGGCTTACAAAAGCCTAAACACAGCAAAGAAAACGGCAAGGGAAACAAGCTCGTTGATAGCATCGGATGTTACACGGAGTGTTGCCAGCTACCTTGAAAAACCCTTTGAAACACTATACAATATCAATGTTACATTTAGCTCTCTTAAATTGAGCGGTGTAAAAAACAGAGAAGTTTATAAGGATGTTCTCAAAAAAACACTTGACTTAAATAAGAATTATCTTGCCCTATGGGCAATGTATGAACCAAACATGCTTGATGAGAATGACTCAAAATATGCGGGTAAAGATGGTTATGATGAAGAGGGTAGATTTGACATCTCTTTTTACAAAGCAAACAACATCATAAAAAGCGAAGCGGGGGAGGTTTCAATGTACAGCGAGGATTACTACCAGATACCCTTCACATCGGGCAATGAAACTGTACTTGAGCCGTACTTTTATACCTACACCGGCGACGAAACTGGCCATAGCTACTTTGAAACCTCGGTGGCTATCCCAGTAAAAGAGTCCGGAAAAACAATAGGGGTAATTGGTTTGGATATTGACCTTTTAGAACTTTCTGAGAATATCAAGAATCAAAAGGTTTACCAAACAGGCTATATATTTATTGCTTCATACGATGGGATTATAGCCGCACACCCTAATAAGGAATTAACTGGCGATACGCTTTCAAATATTTTGAACATTGAAATTGCTGATTACAAAAAAATTGTTAATAGCAATTCATTCAGCACAATAACATTGGGTAAGGGAAGCAAGCAATCGTTTGTATTTATAAACCCTATAAAGATTGGGAAAACCCTTAAGCCTTGGTCGGTAGTTGTGGTCGTGCCCGTTAATGAGGTTTACTCGGAGAGTCGAAAATTAATAATCACAATCGTTATTGTTGGCATAATTGCTATTGCGCTTCTTATTATGATAATACTATACCAAGCCGGCAATATTACTATGCCAATATTTAAAGCCGTAAAATTTGCCAACAATATAGCCAATGGCGATTTAACCCACAAGCTGGAGCACAATCGATCCGATGAGATTGGAACACTCCAATCGTCACTCCTTCAAATGCAGCAAAAACTAATTGAAATGGTTACAGAGTTCAAGAGCAGTAGTGGAAGTATAGCTGATGCCAGCTCGCACTTAAACTCTACAGCCCAGCAGGTATCGCAAAGTGCTGAGGAGTTAGCTTCATCATCGGAAGAACTGTCGAGCACCATGGAGGAAATGGTTTCAAATATTGAGCAAAACTCGCACAATGCCATTGAGGTTGAAAAGATATCGCTTGAACTGGTAACTGATGCCCAAAAGGTGAAGGATGCCTCGGAAAAAAGTATGGCATCAATTGGTTCAATTGCCGAAAAAATTCAAATTATTAACGATATAGCATTCCAAACTAACCTGTTAGCCCTAAACGCCGCTGTTGAGGCTGCACGTGCAGGTGAACATGGAAAAGGGTTTGCAGTTGTGGCTGCTGAAGTGCGAAGGTTAGCCGAACGTAGCCGAATGGCAGCCGACGAAATTAATAGACAATCGGGTGAGAGCGTTCAAATTACAGCTAAAGCCACAGAGTTACTGAATCAAATTATTCCAAAAATTCAGAAAACAACCGAACTGATTCAGGAAATTGCCCACGCTAGCAAGGAACAGCTTACAGGCTCAGAGCAGGTTAACAATACTACCCAACAGCTTAGCGGAGTTACTCAACAAAATGCCACTATTTCAGAGGAATTAGCTGCTAGTGCAGAGGAACTTGCTGCACAGGCTGAGAAATTGTTGGAATTTGCAGAGTCATTTAGGATTGAAACCGTTCATGGTGTTAAAAAGGATGACTCTAAACACCAAGCATACGAAAGCGAGAAAACAACCCCAAAGCTTGAACCTAAACCAAAAACATCGGAAAAGAAGGTTATAAAACCCCTTACAAAAAAGAAGGTTGAGGAACCCAAGCAACCCCACAAGGGGATTGATATTAAGTTAAAACCAAGCGATGATTCTGAATACGAGAGTTTCTAACAATTGAGGGCTGCAAATGGCAGCCCTCAATTACTTTACGGTTTCATCATCCCGTATTGCGATAGAATCATATCCAGATTTTCAAACTTCTTCCGGTAATCGGCAAGGGCTGCATTTATGATTTGGTGTGCCTCATCAACTCCATATACATGGGTAATCTCGCAATCGCGGTGAGTTCCCGGTAAATCCTTGTAGGTTAGAAAGTAATGCCTCAGTCGAGTAATAATTGCCTCAGGGCATTCATCAATATTTCGGATATGCCCATAAACCGCATCATCCTTTAAAACGGCAATTATTTTATCGTCGGCCTGGTTACCGTCAATCATCCTCAACCCCCCAATGGGGATTGCGTAAGCTAGTAAATTCCCATGGGCAATGTTTTTTTCGGTTAACACGCAAATGTCAAGGGGGTCGCCATCGCCGGCTAAATCGTTTCGCCCGGTTTTATCGCGGGCAATTTGTGCCACATTCTCGTCGCAGAGGGTTTGTGGAATAAAACCATAAAGTGCTGGAAGCACATTTGAGTACTTTTGCGGACGATCGATACGAAGGTAGCCCGATACCTTATCAACCTCATACTTAACCGTATCGGTTGTAACCATCTCAATGAAAGTTGTAACTATACTGGGGGCATTAGGCCCAACGTCAACCCCATGCCAGGGGTGCGATTTATACCTCAATCCCATTAGCCTGCCAATGGGATCCATAATCCTATTTGTCATTGCTTAAAAATTTTAGCCCGCAAAGGTAATAAATGAAACGAGATTAGAAAACGTTCACCTCCCGTTCAAGCTCTATACCGAAAAGCTCCTTCACGGATTTTTGGATTGATGAGGACAATTCTAGAATTTCAGTACCATTTGCACCTCCATGGTTTACAAGCACCAAGGCCTGCTTATGATGCACACCGCACCTACCTACTTGCTTACCCTTCCATCCGGCTTTTTCAATAAGCCAACCAGCAGGAATTTTATAGAAACTCTCTGAAACCTGAAAACCATTTAAATCGGGATGTTCCGATTTAAGCGCATTGTATTTATCAGCATCAACAACGGGATTCTTGAAAAAACTACCGGCATTACCTAACTCAGCCGGGTCGGGCAATTTACTTTTCCGGATGTTGATAACGGCTTTGCGTACATTTTGTACTGTAACCTCACCAAGCTTTTCAACTTCCTCAGCAAGGTTCCCATAGTTCAATACAAAACTCGGGTTCCTTGAAAGCCGAAACCATACGTGGGTAATTATTACCTTCCCTTTTAGCTCCTGCTTAAAAATACTATCGCGATATCCAAAACGGCACTCAGAAGCATTGAACTCAATGAGTTTTCGAGAAGATACCTCGATTGCTTCAACCTTAACTATGGTATCCTTTACCTCAACCCCATATGCACCAATGTTCTGTATGGGCGATGCGCCAACTAGCCCAGGTATATGGGATAGGTTTTCAATTCCACCAAGATTGTTCTCTGCAGCAAATTCAACAAATTTATCCCATACAACACCCGCGCCAACCCTAAATACGTAGTTTTGCTCGTCGTCGGTTTGGAGTTGAACTCCTTGAATAGCCGGATTAATTACTACGCCCTCAATATTCCTTGTAAATATAATATTACTACCTCCTCCTAGAACAAAGATTGGCAACTTATTGTACGACGCAAAATTTATGGCATATAGAATCTTTTCAACGGTGTTTGCTCTGGCGTAGTAACTTGCCGTTACATCTATTCCAAAGGTGTTGTAGGGTTTAAGCGATATATCTTTCTTAATAACAAACATTTGGCTTTTAGTTTGCGATAACAAATATAACTTTTTTATGTAAAATCGTAAATTTTTATAGCTTTACTAATACTAAACCTTCAAAGCCATTCATTTGTTATTAAGTAAACTTCACTTATGCGAATCCAAATATTTAGCACATCATATATAGTAACCGACCAGCGGTTACAACGTGTTGCCAATTCACTAGCAACTTATGGATACTCCGTTAAGGTATTCTGCCGCAAGCATAAAAACTTGAGCTATGAAAACAATAAATTCAATGTAAAATACATAAACCCTCTCTTTGAAAAGGGGCCTCTTTTTTATTTCTTTTACAACCTAAGAATTTTTTTACGAATCCTTTTTTCGCGTTCTGACATAATTTACTCAAACGATCTTGATACCTTGCCAGGATGCGCATTAGGCTCAATAGTAAGGTGTAAAAAGTTGATTTATGATAGTCACGAACTTTTTACCGAAGTGCCAGAGCTCATTGGACGACCTATCACAAAATTCTTCTGGCGTATTCAGGAAAAAATCTTTGTTAAACGTGCAAAAGCAGTAATTACAGTTTCAGAGGGTGTAGCCAATGAGCTAAAGAAAAGGTATAACCTAAAAAACGTTGAGGTAATCAGGAATGTTCCCATACGAACTTCCACGGAAGTTTTTAAAGATAAACAACCAATAATTATATATCAAGGTGCCCTGAATATGGGAAGAGGTATTGAACTGGCCATTGAAATGATGAAACAGTTACCTTGCTACAAGCTGCTCATTGTTGGTAAAGGAGATATTGAAATAAAACTGCGCCGACAGATGCTTGAAAGTGATCTATCTGGCAGGGTTCAGTTTTTAGGGCAACTAACACCAGAAAATTTAAGGCTTGTTACCCCTACAGCCTGGTTAGGTCTATCGCTCGAAGAGGATATGGGACTGAACTACAGGTACGCTTTGCCCAATAAACTATTTGATTATTTAGCTGCACATGTGCCAGTGCTTGTAAGTGATTTACCTGAAATGAAAAGGGTAGTTGAGGAATATGGAATTGGCATTGTTGCTCAAAGCCGGAAACCAATAGACCTTGCCAACCAGATTGCCGACTTTTTTGAGGATAAGGAGGGTTATGAAATTACTCTGAAAAATGTAAAGAAAGCGGCAGAAAAACTATGTTGGCAGAACGAGGAACCCAGGTTGCTTAACCTGATTAACTCGTTAAAAAAGGGTTAGTACTTGTTGAACGATACTATTTCGTTAAAGTCCTTACGCCGTTTCTGGCGAACTTCGTCACTTGCAGGGTATCCAAGGGTAATAATTAGGGGAACCCTGCGCGACTTAGGAATATCCAGCAACTTTTTCACAGCGGGCTCATCAAACCATCCCAGCATGCAGCTACCAAGTCCCTCTGCCTTGGCAGCAAGGCAAATATGCTCAGCAGCAATTCCAATATCAATAAGAGGGAATGTTTTGCCCTTTACAAAACTCCCGAAGTTAGAATTTAGATTAGCGGGTTCCATAACAATTACGATATGAACGGGAGCCTGTTTGGTAAAGTGGTTGATGCCCAATACTCTGTTTGCAGCAGCATCGGCTAGTTTATTCTTTAGTTCAGGTTCATCAACTACAATAAAATGCCAGGGTTGGGCATTACATGCCGATGGAGCCAAACGGGCTGCCTCAATAATTCGAAGAATTACTTCCCTGTCAACAGGACGTGTATCATAAGCCCTATCGCTCTGACGGTTTTGAACAAGGTTGTAAAAGTAATCGCTATGGTTTGTAAACATCTGCTATTTGCTTTAAAACTTCGGACTCTACAGTTACTTTGCCCTTGGCAGTTAAAGCAAGCTGAACCATGGCTTTGGCCACATCGCTTGCCTCAATGCCTCGGTATCGCCTTAATGGGCCTACAAATATAAACCTAAACGTTCGAAAGAAGCAAATCCCTATACTCTCACCTAGTCTATATTCATTCCGCTTACCAAGTAGGATTGATGGACGAACAATTGCAACCAGCTCAAAATCGAGTTTTTTGAGTTCCTCCTCCATTTGTCCCTTTGTCCGCAAATAAAAGTTACGTGAAATTTGATTTGCGCCTATGGATGAAATAGCAATAATTCGTTTAACTCCTGCCTGGTAAGCTTTGTGTGCAATTTCAATAACCATATCAAGATCTACAGCTTTAAATGCCTCTTTGCTCCCAGCCTTCTTCATGGTAGTTCCCAAGCATATGAAAACATCATTAGTATCCTGCTCAATTGAGATATTCGCTCCAAACTCAACAAATCTGACCTTTTGGAATGGATTTGATTGGTTTAAATTCCTTCGGTAGGCAACTATCTCATGATAATTTCTATTCTCATCGAGCACACGGAGCAGGCTATAACCAACTAGACCAGTGCTTCCAAATACAGCGGCTTTTCGTTCCATAACAGTTTTTAAAAAGTAACAAACAAACTACTAAAAGGTTATTCTGTATTGGGGTATAACCATTATTCCAAGCTGGTAGACCCACTGCGATTCGCCTGTGCGAGTATTAAACCTATCGCCATAGATATTCTTATTGTTAAACAAATTTGTAACCTCAATTGCCCATTCCTGGGTAAATCCTAACTTGTTCAACTTGTACCTAATAGTCAAGTCAGTTTTAAAATAATCGCGAAGCTGTAATTCATAAGCTTTACTTGTATCCCATTCCCTGGAATACCTGTTCTCAGTAGGGTTGTAAACAGCTGACCAAGGAGTGGCTCGCTTTCCACCACTGTATGACACCTTGGCATCAAAACTAAAAGTCTTCTTTGACTTTTTGCTATTGGACAGATTAAACTCCTTACCAAATAGAGCATTTGTAATGTAGTGGTGGTTAAATGCAGTGCTGTGGGTAATACCATCGCTACCCTGATACTGGGAATTAAAAAGTGATGCAGTTAATAGGTAATAGTAGCCCTTGTTTAGGAAACGCTCCAATGTTAACTCAACACCATAGTTTTGTCCATTGCCACCGTTCTTAACATAGTCCGGTAATTCCAGAACAAAACTTGCACCCTGGTTTAACAGCGAGTAAGAATTAGATTCAGCTGCATCTACAGCAGCATCAAAAATATACTGGTAGTAAACCTCCGCTTTAAGCCGGGTATGCGAGGCTAGTAACCAATCGTAACCCGCAACAAAATGGTGGCTACGAACAAAGCCCAAATCCTTGTTTGGCTGAATATAAGAGTCGTCGATAAGTCGTACACGCCCCAGCACAATGGGTAACGACACAACCTGACTATGTAACCCATACCCTAGATTAATTGAACTATTGGACGATATTGCCCACTTTATTGCAATGCGAGGCTCAACAGACCATTCCCTGTTCAGGAAAAAGTACATGGCCTGTAAACCAGTATTGAACGTAAGCGTGTTGGTTGGGCGATACTGCCAATTAATATAAGGCTGTGTTAACAACGCATCACCCTCATCGTTCCTTAGAATACGGAATGCGTTATCGTTCTTTTTAAAAACGCTATCATAATAGTTAAATGCTAGCAGCTTGGCTATTACCCCAATTTTTATTTGGCTTTTAGTTGAGAAACGTTTATTAAATGACAGGTTTCCTGATATTGTGCTCTCAATAAAGTTATTGCGGTAGTATGGAAATTTTTGTAATAAATCGGTTGAAAGCGAGTCCATTACCGTTTTAAACTGGTGAGCGCTAACAGCAACCGAAAGTTTTGTGTAAGTACTCTGATTTACCATATATGAATGGTTTAACCCCACAACACCCATATTGGAACCATTAGTAAGGTCAAACCCTTCGCCACCATAAAAATCGATTTTATCTTTAAGGGTATCTCTACGGCTATCCCAAATTTCAATATTGCTTAATCCGCCTAATCCAAACAAGGAGATATTTCCAAGCTTAGTTCGAGGGAAATTTATTTTAAAAGATATGTCCTGGTAGTATGGCACACCCACTGTTCCCAGATCCATTCCTAGCTTATCAAAAACACCAAGGGTTGAGTACCTGTAATTAACAATGAACGAGGAACCATTACTTTTAGCAATCGGCCCCTCAGCTCCAAACTCAAAACCATTAAAGCCTATTTGACCCAAAAACTCATACTTTTCGTTGTTTCCGCTACGCATCTTCAAGTCAAATGCACCCGAAATGGCATTACCATACTCTGCCGAAAATGCCCCTGAAATAAAGTCGGAGTTTTCCAAAAGGTTACTGTTAAGCATACAAACAGGCCCACCTGTGGTTCCAGTTGCTCCCCAATGGTTAGGGTTAGGAATATCAACACCCTCAAGCCGCCAAAGCAACCCCATGGGGCTATTACCCCTGATTATAATATCGTTACGGGAATCGTCAACGCCCAAAACACCAGCATAGTTTGCAGCCATACGAGCTACATCGGCTCGGCTACCGGCGTAACGCTCAGTTTCCTCAACTGTAAAACTCCTTGCACTAACCAGCGAAAACCTGTTTACTGGTTTTTCCTTTTGCGCATCGGCTTTCACAACCACTTCACCCAATGGAATGGCAAGCTCATCAAGCTGAACATTTACAACTAGTTCCTTTCCACTGGTTAAATTCAAGTTGGATATAACTGCATCGGCATATCCAATATACGAAACCTTAAGGCTAAGCCTTCCAATAGGGATATTGTCAAACCTGAACCTCCCAATTTCATTGGTAATGGTACCCAGTACCGGTGTGGTATTGAGAATTACCACTGTTGCACCAGGCAGTGTTAAACCTGTATTTTTATCGGTTACTTCACCACGAACAGTTTGAGTTAGCTCTTGAGCATTGATATGGCTAGCAAGAATAAAAAAACATATGCCGATTAAATATCTACTTTTCATTGAAAAATTATTTGGAAAACAATGCTTTGTATTTTCAAAATTCATACCAAATAAAAGATTGACTTATAGTAATTTATATTAGCCTAAAAAAGTTATTAACATTTCTTTAAAAAGGAGAAATTATTGTTGACTTTGTTTTGTAATGAAATTAACTTGTGCAAGTTAACTCAAAAACAAATAACCATGAGAAAAATTTTTATTCTATCATTAACATTACTGATTCTTGGAGTTGTTTCCTGTCAAAAGGAAGAAATTACTCCCAGTGTTACCACTGATCAGGATGTAATTGTTTTCAAGAATGGCGATATTATTCCGGGTAAATTTATAGTAGTATTTAAGCCAGACACATTTAAGGCTTCAATAAATCTACCCTTTGAAGAGAGTCAACTTCAGGCACAGAAGTATGTTACATCGTTTATTAGCGATTTTGGAATTCCTGTAAAACAAATTGATCAAGTATATGGAGCAGCCATATCAGGTTTTTCTGCTGAATTAAGCGAACTGCAAGTTAATATGCTTTTAAACGATAAGAGGGTTGCCTACATTGAGCCCGATAGATGGATTGTTCTTGACTATAAGGTTGAAGAAACCAGCGATGCAGCTAAAGCTCAAACTTTTCCCTGGGGAATAACCCGGATTGGAGGTGCCGTTAACTATACCGGAACAAACGTAGCATGGATAATTGATACCGGAATAGACCTTGACCACCCCGACCTAAATGTAAATGTTGCTAAGAGCAAAAACTTTGTACGTACTGCCAAAAGTCCTGATGATGATAATGGACACGGCTCACATGTTGCCGGAACAGTTGGTGCCAAAAACAATGATATTGGTGTAATTGGTGTTGCAGCAGGTGCACCGGTAGTAGCAGTAAAAGTGCTTGACCGCAGGGGTAGCGGAGCATACTCAACCATAATTTCAGGTGTTAACTATGTAGCAAGTGCTGGTGTTGCAGGCGATGTTGCCAACATGAGCCTAGGTGGCCCAATTTACCAAGCACTTGACGATGCCGTTCTTGCAGCTTCAAATAAAGGAATTAAGTTCTGTTTAGCAGCTGGAAACGAAAGCACCGATGCTAATAATAGTTCTCCTGCAAGGGTTAATGGAACTTATATTTATACCATCTCTGCTATGGACAGTGCCGACAAGTTTGCATCGTTTTCTAATTATGGTAATCCTCCCGTTGATTACTGTGCTCCTGGAGTAAGTATTTACTCTACCTATAAGAGCGGTAAGTATGCCACATTGAGTGGAACTTCAATGGCCTCACCTCATGCCTGTGGGGTTGTTTTACTAGGGGCTCCAAAAACCGATGGTTACGTTCTAAACGATCCTGATGGAAAGCCTGATCCAATTATTCACAGGTAAACTGTGATAAATGAAAAAGGGCGCTTGTGCGCCCTTTTTCATTTTTAATATCCTGCTGCCTGCCCATCCTTTCGGGATTCCGAGGCTCCAATATAAACTCCATTTTTTTCATCGAACATAATTGCCTGGTATCCCCCGTAACCATCCAAGCTAAACCCAATTCTGTGTCCCTTGGCCAATAATTTTCTAATTTCCTGGTAATCAAACCCGGATTCAAGGTAAACCGTTCCTCCATCGGTCATTCGTTCGCCAGTGGGCTCTGAACTGCCCTCATGCTGTATACGAGGGGCGTCTCCTGCTTCCTGTAAATTCATTCCAAAGTCTATTAAATTTACAATAATCTGGGCATGCCCTTGGGGTTGCATTCCACCACCCATTATGCCAAAACTAACCCATGGTTTACCATCCTTGGTAATAAAGCCAGGTATTATGGTATGAAACGGCCTTTTGCCGGGAGCATAAACATTTGGGTGTCCCTCCTCCAGGCTGAAAAGTTCTCCCCTATCCTGTAATACAAAACCTAAGCCAGTTGGTGTCATTCCGGAACCCATTCCACGGTAATTACTCTGAATGAGCGAAACCATATTTCCCTCCCTATCGGCAACAGTCAAATAGACTGTATTGCCGGTTTGCAACATGCCCGCATCGTAGGTTCTGGCAGCACGGTTTAAATCGATTAGTTTCACCCTTTCCCTTGCATACTCTTTTGAAATCAATATTTCATAAGGGATTTTAACAAAATCAGGGTCAGCATAGTATCGAGCCCTATCCTCAAATGCAAGTTTTTTAGCCTCAATGAACAGATGCATGTATTCTGCGCTGCCAAACCCCATTGATTTTATATCGAACTGTTCCAGTATGTTTAGAATTTCTAGAGTAGCTATACCCTGGCCATTGGGAGGTAATTCCCACACATCGTAACCCCTATACGACGATGACACAGGCTCAACCCACTCCGACTTATGCATAGCCAAATCGTTGTAGCTTAGGAAGCCGCCGTTACGTTTCATATAATCGTCAATTGCACGAGCAATTGAACCTTTATAAAATTCATCGCGGCCTTTTTGGGCAATAAGTTCGTAGGTATTGGCTAAGTAGGGGTTTCGAAATATTTCACCTTTGGAAGGGGCTTTACCGTTGGGCATGAAAACATCAGCAAAACCCTCGTATTGTTTTAAGCGCACGGCATTGCGCTGCCAGTAGTATGCAATAAGTTCGGAAACCGGAAAACCCTCGCGGGCGTATGAAATGGCAGGAGATAGAATTTTTTGCATAGGCAACCGGCCAAACCTCTTATGCAGCTCAAACCAGCCATCCACACAGCCGGGAACCGATACCGGTAGCGGTCCTAAAGCTGGGATATGAGTGATTCCATTCTTTTTAAAGTATTCCAGGGTTAGCGACATTGGCGAACGACCACTGGCATTAAGGCCATAAAGTTTTTTTGTTTTTGCATCCCATACAATAGCAAATAAATCGCCACCAATTCCACTGCCAGTAGGTTCAACCAATCCTAGCATAGCATTGGCTGCTATAGCAGCATCAACAGCAGTGCCCCCCTGCTTCAGAATATCAATGGCAACCTGTGTTGCCAAGGGCTGGCTTGTACAAGCCATACCATTACGGGCTATAACCTCGGAACGTGTTGCAAAGTTTAACCCAGTCATTCTATCCTGAGAAAACAGGGTTAAGGTTATACCCGTGAGCAATAAAATTGAGCTAAGAATTTTTTTTCCCATATCAAAATGATTTAAAAAAGGCCAACCGTTTTTTTTCGATTGGCCTTTAAATATTAGTAACCGAATATTTGCTCCAATGTTACCTTAGTTACAGGCCCATAAAGTTTTTCCAGTTCCTGGAAATTCATGTCGGCCTCTTTACCTAAAATAATGTAAGTTTTTGGTTTCCCTTTTACGAATTGTTCCTGGAATTTTTTAACATCGTCAAAGGTATAAGTAGGTATTTGTGAATACAGTTTCTTACGAATATCTTCGTTCCAACCCATTCGTTTGGCATTCAGGTAGCTGTAAAGTACTCGCATGTTTCTTATCCGGTTGTTTCGGATATCGGAAATCAAAGCCTCCTTGGAAAGATTGAAGCCTATAGTATTTTCCGGCATAGCGTTGAACAGTTCGTTAAATGCGTTGAAGGCATCAACTACCTTATCGTTTTGAGTTGCAATGTAACTCATGTTTATGAAGTAATCGTCAGGTTTTGAGGGAATGGTGTATCTTGAGCGGGCCGTGTAGGCTAAGCCACGCTTTTCGCGCATTTCTTGGAAAACAATAGCATTCATGCCTCCACCAAAATACTCGTTGTACAAAGTAATAATGGGATAAAGGTTATCGTCGTACTTTTGACCCCTGCTTAAAGTTTGTAGGTACGATTGCTTTGCATCGTAGTGGGCAAAAAGCACTCTATCGGATGTTGTTTCAAGGGGTTCAAACCTTTTATTTTCCGGTGTTGGAATGAATTTTTTGGGTAAACGGTGCTCCTTGCTAAGCATATCCTTTAAATCGTTCGAGGCTAATGGACCATAGTAAAGAATTGTATGGGGGTATGAGCTGAAACTCTTGATTATACCAATTAGATCGTTGGCTTTTAGCTCACTAAGTTCTTTCTCGCTCAGTATAAATTTTTGGGGATTGCTATCTCCATAGGTAGCGTAGCTAACCAATGCTCTAAATACTGCCGATTGGTTACGTTTAGCATCGTTACGGGCTTTTATCTGGTTGGCAATATAGGCCTTTAGGGCTGACTCGTCGGGTTGACAATCGTTAAGTATTGCTTCCATTAGGTTTAAGGCCTTGACGGCATTTTCGCTTAAACCAGAAAGAGTAATGTAAGTATCTTCATCGTTAACATTAATGTTGAAGGTGCATGCCAAACGATAAAACTCCTGGCTAACCTCCTCCGCACTCAATTTTGAGGTTCCCAGTAGCTGTATGTAATCAGCTGCATGGGTCAGTGCCGGATTACTTAAACTACCAAACGGATAGTAGTAAACCAGGTTAAATGTACCATTCTCTGTGTTCTGCTTGTAAAGGACCTCGATATTTTTATTAAGCTTAATTTTGGTAATATCCTTATTATAGTCAATAAACACTGGCTCAACTGGTGTTACCTTAGTTTCCTTTACTTTCTTTAGAAAATCGGATTCAACATCGCGATTAATATGAATTGGAGTAATTGGAGGCTTAGCAACCTTTGCCACATCCTGGGGTTTACCCTGACGTTTATAAACCACAACATAGTTATCCCCCAGGTAATCGTTAGCAAATTTTACAACATCATCCTTGCTAATTTTTTGTAACCGTTCAATGCTATTAACCACATTTTCCCATTCAATACCATTAAGGAAAGCATTCATCATTAACCGGGCACGGCTCGATGCTGATTCAAGAGCTTTCATCCTGTTCAGCTTATAGTTGTTGATTGCTGCCTCAAGCATCCAATCAGGAAACTCTCCCTTTTTCAATAACTCAACCTGTTTTAATAGCAGATCCTTTACCTCGTCCAGTGACTGTCCCTTCTTATTTCGTCCGCCAAGCTGTAGGATTGAATAATCAGTCATCACTCTAGCTGATGCATAAGCCCTAAGTGCAAGCTGTTTTTTATTGATATTTAAATCGATAAGACCCGCTTTAGTGTTATAAAGAATGGAGTTAATAAGCGATAGCATATCGGCATCGGCCGAAGTTGCGCCGGCAAAACGGAATCCAATGGATACGTTCTCAGCCTCCAAGCCAACAACCTCATATTCCTTGGGTTGAATAATTGGCTCCTCAGGAACAATACTAAACTCAGGCAAGGGTTTTGCCTTAAGGGTTCCAAAGTACTTATCCACTATCTTTATTGCCTCGTCGGGGTTAAAATCGCCGGCAAGGATAACTGCCATGTTATTGGGAACATAATACTTGTCAAAGAACTCACGTATATTTTTCATTGAGGGATTCTTGAGGTGTTCAGCCTCACCAAGGGTAGTTTGCTGCCCATAGGGGTGATTGGGGAATAGACCACGCAACAGTGCCTCACCAGCTTTACGGGCATCGTTGGTTAACGACATGTTTTTTTCCTCGTAAACAGTTTCAAGTTCAGTGTGGAAAAGCCTGAGCACCGGATGGCTGAAACGGTTAGCCTGAATCATTGCCCAATTTTCAAGCTGATTGCTTGGAATATTCTCAATGTAAATGGTGTAGTCGTTTGATGTTGCAGCATTTGTCCCTGTTGAGCCAATGGCACTCATAAGTTTGTCGTACTCATTTGGAATGGCAAGCTTTGATGCCTCAAAGGAGATACTATCAATTTTATGGTAAATCGCAGCACGCTTGAGCGAATCGGTTTCGTTACGGTAAACCTCAAACAATTGCTCAATGGTATTGATCATCTCTTTCTCTTTTTCCCAGTTGAGCGTACCAAAATCGGGAGTTCCCTTGAACATCATATGCTCAAAGTAATGGGCTAAACCTGTGGTTTCCTTGGGATCGTTCTTACTCCCCACTCTAACGGCAACAAATGTTTGGATGCGGGGCTCATCCTTGGTTACTGACATTAACACCTTTAACCCGTTATCAAGGGTATAAATTCTTACACCCATTGGGTCGTTTGGAACAGTTTCGTACTTATACTGCTGTGCAAGGGCGTTAGCAGTAAAAACAGTAACTGCAAAGAGCAGTAACTGAATTTTTTTTAGTATTTGTTTCATAGCTTTTGTTGATTTAGGTTTTGATTTTGACTATTAAAAAAATTCAAAGTTTAACACCTCTGTTTTTAAACTTAGAAATTGTATTTTTATCAAAAAAGATATATGTTTATCAAAAAAATTTAAGTCCCATGAAACGTAAGCTAAAGATAAGGCAGAAAATTTTACTCTACATCCTAACGGTAACTGCAATTCTTTACGTTGCCTCCGTAGGTTACATCCTTTGGCAGTCGAGGGCAAATATTTATAGCGATGCCATTGAAAAAACCCAACTAACCGCAAAAGTATCGGCAAAAGAGGTAGGAGCAATATTTGAAAAGGAGTTATCGCTTGTCAGAACCCTTTCTCAGGCCTTTACAGTGTATAAAAATATGCCACATGAACAGTGGAAAAAGCTTTTTCTTGACATGTACATCCCTGTTTTAAGGGAAAACCCTGAAATTTACTCAATATGGGATAGCTGGGAGTACAAATCGTTTGTGCCGGGTTACGATAAGGATTACGGACGGTTTGTTATCACCACTTGGCGTGAGGGGAACGAGATAAAATGGCTATACGATGAGCGTAGCATAAATGGCGATCCTCCTATTTATGGTAAATACAAAAAGCTGGGGCAGGAAGCAATCTGGGAACCTTACGTTGACCAGGTTACTACCGGAAAAGCCGATATTAAACTGATGATTACCTACTACTCCCCCATTTACATCAACAATGCATTCAGCGGGATAGTGGCCAGTGATGTTAGCCTGGAAAGTCTCCAGGAGATGGTATCGAAAATTAAGCCGGTAAAAGGAAGCTTTGCGTACCTAATTTCAAACGAAGGAATAATTGCCGCACATCCTAGCAAAGACTTTATCAATAAAAAAATTGATGAAGCATTCAAAACTGATAACGAAAAAGAAAAGATTGCAGAAAGAATTGCCAAGGGCGAAGAATTCTACTACACAAAAACCGACGAAACAGGCAAACAACTACTTATTTGCCATTCACCAATAATTGCTGGCAAAACAAAAACTCCATGGTCATTAGCCCTATCGGTACCTGTTGATGTAATAATGGCGAATGCCAAGAAAACCCTTTACGTTTCGCTATTTGTTAGCATTGCAGGCTTACTTGTAATGGTGCTGGTATTGCTTTTTGTGTCCGACAACCTAACTAAACCCATAAAGCGCATTACCGATATCCTGAAACGAATGGCCAGGGGCGAAGTATCTGATGAGCTAAAGGTTGACCTCAATACTGGTGATGAAATTGAAGAGATGGCGTTAGCGCTTAACACCACAATTGATGGTATTGGTCATAAAACAACCTTTGCCAACGAGATTGGTAAAGGAAACTATACAACCTACCTAGAGCTACTCAGCGATAAGGATGTGCTTGGAAAATCGTTAATACACATGCGCGACAGCCTTAAAAAGGCAGCTGAAGATGAAGAGAAGCGTAAGGTTGACGATCAAAAACGTTCCTGGGCAAATGAGGGTTACGCAAAATTTGGTGAGATACTCCGCCAAAACAACAACGACCTACAAAAACTTTGCGATAGCGTAATTGCTGCATTGGTAAAGTATGTAGGAGCTAACCAGGGGGGAATTTTCCTTTGGAACGATGAGGACAAAACCAACCAATACTTTGAGCTGGTTTCAGCTTTTGCATGGGATAGGAAAAAGTATTTAACCAAACAAATTGAGAAAGGCGAAGGGCTTGTTGGCGCCTGCGCCATGGAAAAGGAAACCATCTTCATGACCGATGTACCTGACGATTACGTTAACATCACATCAGGTTTGGGCGACGCAAATCCCCGATGCGTGATTCTTGTACCCCTTAAACATGAAGATGAAGTTCTTGGCGTGATTGAAATGGCCTCGTTCAAGGTGCTAGAAAAGCACGAAATTGAATTTATTGAAAAGATTGCAGAAAGCATTGCCTCAACCATCCTTTCGGTTAAAATAAATGCACGTACTAAGATGTTACTGGAGCAATCGCAAATGCAAGCCGAAGAGATGAAGGCTCAGGAAGAGGAAATGCGCCAGAATATGGAAGAACTACAGGCCACCCAGGAGGAAGTTGAACGCAAATCGGCTGAAATTGAGGAGTTTATCAAATCAATTCAAAGCTCTGCATACGTTATTGAGTACGACCTTAACGGCAATATTCTGAATGTAAACGATTCCTTTATCCAGTTTGTTGGGGTTCCCCGTGAACAGCTAATTGGTAGCCACCATAGCGATAACCTTGAGCTTTCCGATGTACAAAAGAAGGAGTATGGAACATTCTGGGATAACCTTAAAGCCGGTATTAGCAAAAAGGTTAAATCGACAATTACCTGGAAAGGCAAAACATACCATTTCCTTGAAACCTATATCCCTGTAAAGGATAGCGAAGGAAGGGTTTACAAGATTATGAAACTTGCCTTTGAGGATGGTGAGTTCAAGTAGAAAAAAAAAGCGGCCTTTGTGGCCGCTTTTTTTTATAAGCCTATTAGCTTCATAATTGGATCGTCGCCACCAATCAACAGCTTTTCAGGGTTCTCAATCATCCGCTTGATATCCATCAGGAACGCAGCAGAATCCTTACCATCAATAATACGATGATCGTACGATAGGGCAACATACATAATAGGCCTAATTTCCACTTTGCCGTTTACGGCTACCGGCCTATCAACAATGTTATGCATGCCCAGTATTGCCGATTGTGGGTAGTTAAGAATGGGCGTGGAAAGCATTGACCCAAAAATACCACCATTGGTAATGGTAAATGTTCCTCCATTAAGCTCATCGAGGGTAATTCGCCCTTCCCTTGCCTTGGTGGCAAGCCTGAGTATTTCTTTTTCAATTTCAGCAAAACTCATGGTTTGTGCATTACGAAGCACAGGAACCATTAGCCCCTTAGGGGTTTGAACGGCAATCCCCATGTCAATGTAACTTGGGGTTACTATATCTTCGCCATCAATCATAGAGTTGGTCATGGGGTGTAACCTCAGCGCTTCAACTGCAGCCCGCACAAAGAAAGACATCAACCCTAACTTAACACCAAACTTTTGCTGAAAATCGTTTTGGTATTTTGCTCTAATCTCCTGCACACGGCTCATATCAACCTCGTTAAAGGTTGTAAGCATTGCCGTGGTATTTTTAGCGGTTACCAAGCGCTCGCTAACCTTTTTCCTAAGTTGCGACATTTTAATGCGCTCCTCGGAACGTTTCAAGGTTGGTGCTTCATTGCGCTTGTCAGAGGTAACTACAAGGTTATTTAATGTATCCTTAACCATTTGTACATCACCAGCCGTAATCCTCCTGAGACCATTAAGAACATCATCAATATTCATATTATACTCATGCATGAGTTCTCGTGCCAGCGGGGTAACCTTTACTTTATCAGCAATTTTATCTTCATGTGTCGGAAAATCTGCTTTTCCCTGGGCTGTTACTTCAGGCTTTTCAACTACTTCTAATTTTGGTTGACTCTCACTGTTGGCAGTGGGCATGGCTTTGGGAGATTTCCCTGCAAAGGATGTATCTATTCTGCAGCAAACCTCATTGACCTTTATCATGCCAACTGAAACAACTAGGGCGATTTTTCCTGCTTCTGGAGCAATGATTGGTAGTGTTGCTTTCTCCGATTCAACTTCGGCTATTTCCTGATCTTTTTCAACAATATCACCATCGGATACAAGCCAGCGCGTGAGTTCAACCTCCGATATCGACTCGCCGGGCGAAGGAATTCTTACATCTACGATCATAAATGCAATATTTTATAATTAACTACTTTCTTTCGAAATATTCGTACTGATTGAACCTATCGAATCGACGCGACCCTTCCTCGCACTGCAATCCGCAATACTTGTTCTTTAGCTCGCAGGTGCAGGGTCTAAATACCTTAGTGATTATCTCCTTTTGCTCCAGGTTATGAATCTTACTTAAACCAACAGCAGGACTTCCGCTTGGCGCCCTTGAGATAACCTCAAGGGGTACACCAGTTATCCTATCCTTTACAAAGTTCCATGCCCCCATATTTTGTGGCTCTTCCTGAACCCAGAGCCATTTCTTTGCGTTTGGATATCTATCGAGTATTTTTTCAACTTGACGAGATGGGAAAGGATATAGCTGCTCAATCCGAACCAATGCAATATCATTTACATCAAGTTCTTCCTTACGCTGCAGTAGATCATAGTAAATTTTTCCACTGCAGAATACAACTCGCGATACAGCTTTTTCGTCAACATTACTGTCGTCAATCACTTCTAGGAAATTGGCACTCTCAAGTTCCTGAAGGGTTGAAATATTTTTAGGGTGACGAAGTATACTTTTGGGTGTGAATACAACCAATGGGGTTCTGAAATCGCGCTTTAACTGCCTCCTTAATACGTGGAAAAAGTTGGCAGGTGTTGTAGCATTTACAATTTGCATGTTGTTGCGCGCAGAAAGGGTAAGAAACCGCTCTATTCGAGCGCTGGAATGCTCAGGCCCTTGCCCTTCAAAACCATGGGGTAAAAGAAGCACAAGCCCCGATTGCAACCCCCACTTATCTTCGGCTGAACTAATATACTGATCAATAATAACCTGAGCAACATTATGAAAATCGCCGAACTGTGCCTCCCATATGGTTAACCCATTAGGTAAAGCCACAGAATAGCCATACTCAAAACCTAAAACCCCATACTCAGAGAGGAGACTATTGTAAACTGAAAACTTTGCCCTAGCAATTGGAATATTTTGAAGCGGGTAATACTTTTCCTCGCTTCCCTGAATTGAGTACACTGAATGACGATGTGAAAAAGTTCCCCTCTCAGAATCTTGCCCACTTAAGCGCACCGGATGTCCCTCGGCTATAAGCGTCCCGTAAGCTAAAAGTTCAGCCATTGCCCAATCAACCTTTTGCTGGGTATAGTTCTGTCGTCGCTCATCAATTATCTTAACTAACTTTTTAAAAAAATCAATTCCTTTGGGTAACTCAAGTAAAGCGTTGGAGACCATATTAAGCATTTCCTTGCTTACACCTGTATGGGGCGATTTTTCGAAATCATTACTGGATGAGTACCTATAACCACTTGATTTTTCAGGAATAAACCTACCTATCCTGATTTTTGGATTTGCCTGCGCTAACACAAAACGTTCCTCGAGCATGGTATCGTAATCCTTCCTGATGGTAGCGGCATCCTCAACCGATATCACCTTAGTTTCAACCAACTTGGAAGTATAAATATCCCGTACATTGGGATGCTTTGCAATTAAATCGTAAAGTACAGGCTGGGTAAAGCGAGGCTCATCGCCCTCATTGTGCCCATACTTCCGGTAGCCTAGCAAATCAATAAAAACATCGCGGTGAAAGGTTTGACGAAACTCAACAGCCAAACGTATTACGTGCAATAATGCCTCTGGGTCATCGGCATTAACGTGGAAAACGGGCGATAGGGTTACCTTTGCCACATCGGTTGAGTAGGTACTGCTACGGGCATCAATATAGTTTGTAGTAAAGCCAACCTGATTATTTAGCACAATATGTATAGTTCCACCAGTGGAGTAACCACTTAGCCGCGACATCTGAATGGTTTCGTATACCACACCCTGGGCAGCAACAGCCGCATCGCCATGAATGATTATGGGAATCAAACTATTAACATCGCCCTGGTAGGCATCGTCAATTCGGGCACGAGCAATACCTTCGGCAACCGGGCCAACAGTTTCAAGGTGCGAAGGGTTTGGAACAAGGTGTAACCTTACCATTTTACCCTTATCGGTTTCAATGGTATTGCTGTAGCCTAAGTGGTACTTAACGTCGCCAAGGGTTGATTCATCGTCGTATGCCTCACCAATAAACTCGGCAAAAATTTCCTCGTAGGGCTTACGCATTATGTTGGTTATCACGTTTAAACGTCCTCTATGAGCCATTCCAATCACAAATTCCTTTACCCCATGCTCAGCACCATGTTCAATGGTAGTATCAAGTGCAGGTATAAGTGCCTCAAGCCCTTCCAGCGAGAATCGCTTTTGTCCAACAAACTTCCTATGTATAAACTGCTCAAACCCTACAGCTGCAGTTAGGTGGTAAAGAATATGCTTCTGTTGGTCGGGGCTAAACTGGGTATGGTTTAGGGTTCCCTCTACCCTACTCTGTATCCAATCAACCAGTTTTGGCTCCCGCAAGTACATGTATTCAACGCCAATACTACGGCAGTATATCCTGTTAAGCCTTTCAATGATTTCAGAAAGAGTAGCGTTAGGCAAACCTATTAGTTCACCAGCTTTAAATCGGTTGTCTAAATCTTTTGAACCTAATCCAAAGTTTTCGATATCAAGGGTTGGAGAGTAACTACGTCGAGTCCGAACCGGGTTGGTCTTTGTGAACAGGTGTCCCCGCATACGGTATGCTTCAATTAGCTTTATCACCTTGAATTCTGAGTCAGCAATACAATCCTGTGCGCTGTAAGAGCCAGAAATAGCCAGGTCGAAACCTAAAAAGAACTTTTGCCAGCCCTCATCTACTGAATTTGGATTACTCTTCCACCTCAGGTAAAGTTCATCAATAGTCTTAGGATCGATATTACCAAGAATGTTTTCCATACTCAAAAATTTTCAATAACCAACACTAAGCAGATAGTAAAGTTCAAAATAAGCCTCAATTTTGAGTAAAAAGATTTGTGCAAAGTCAACCGGTGTAACCAAACAGTTTTTTCTGCTTTATAGTTTTAACCACATACTTGGGCACCATGCTTTCCCATCGCTTATCGTTGCTTTGAATGAGGCTTAAAACCTCATCCGAGGTTATTTTAAGCCACTGCTCATTTACGCCTGTTAGGCTAACAATCAAATCGTTCTGCTTCAGGTAATGGAAAATGTGCATCACATCATCGGGTATTGTAATATCGGTGATGTACCTAATATTGCCAGTGTTTCGGTCAAGTGCAGGATAAATATAGAACTTTGTGCGGGCAGGAAACATTTTGCCTACAGCCTCAAGTAAGCCTCCGGGTAAATTTGCATAGTAGGATTTATCAAGCACCTTCATAAAAGTTGGTATACCCATAACTATTCTAAGGTTTTTATGCTTAAACCTTCCAAAGTAATCAACCAATCTATAAAACTCCCTAAAGTTTGATATTAAAACGTTTTGCCCCATCCCATTTAGCAAATCAACCCGATCCAGGAAATCGCGTTCTTTCAGCTCGCCTTCTTCAAGAAGATTATTAAGTGTGATTTCGCAGATCTGGAGGGTGTTATCGGGTTTAAACAATGCATTTTTCTTAAAATGAGCATAAGAAGTCTTTAATATATCGAAGCCCACGTAGGTAATTGGTCTGAAACGCCCCCTAAGTACCAAAGCGTTCTTCTTATACAGCATATCGTCGGGCTCCTGAACATTGCCATACCGATCGAAAAAAATCGCAGGGGTCATACCATTCTTTACCAGTTGAACTCCCAAGAGCCTATTGTCCACGTAATCCAGATCAGGCCCACTCATTCGAACCATGGTAATCTCAACCCTATCTGTTGAAAGATTATCCATAAGCGACTGTAGGAATAGTGTGGGGCTTTTATGGTAGTAAAAACAGGCATAAATAAGGTTTACGCCAAGAGTTCCTAAGGTGTACTGCTGCAAAATAGCATCGTTCTCATTCAGGCGAACATGAACAACCACCTCGTTAGCCGTGCCTTGTTTGGTAAGCTCAAAACGTACACCAAGCCAACCATGTCCCTGGTTATCCTTTCGGAAGTTAAGCGTTTCAACCGTGTTAGCAAAAACAAAGAAACGTTTATCGGGACTTCTTTCAGAGTTAAGCACATCAATTAGCTGTTTGTACTCAGCATCAAGCATTTGTTGTAGGCGTTTTAGGCACACGTACCGTCCGCTATCGCCATCGCTATACAGGTAATCGCTAAACACCTTATCGTATGCGGAGATGGTTTTAGCAATAGTACCCGATGCCCCACCTGCCTGGAAGAATGCACGTGCCACCTCCTGTCCACCTCCAATTTCAGCAATCGTACCATAAATTGTTGGATCAAGGTTTATGGCTAAAGCCTTACGCTTGGTGGTTAGTATATCGCGTTCCATGTGATGGTTTTGTATAAAATTACAAAAAAAAGGGTAGTTTGTTCAAACTTTTTGTGGTAAACACATTTTGTGAATCAATAAAAAAGGCCCTACGAATTGTAGAGCCAAAACCAAATAATTTATGTGATTACTATTCTCCTTTTATCAACTCAATGCTCCGCTTAACAAACCGGCTTAAGTCCTCCCCCCTAAGCATGTTGTTAGCCAGTAATGCCAGATCGATAAGCTGCTTTACCAGCTTGTAATTTTTACCAAAGTCCTTTAGGACTGTGCTACGTTCCTCCTCCAGCTTATCGAGCTGTTTTTCGGCATCGGCAAGGGCATCCTTATCGGCTTGGGGTATCTCCTCGTCCTTTTTACCTTTCTGAGCTTTTTCCAGCTCCTCAACCTTAGCCTTAACAGGCTTTATCTTTTCGTTAACCTCGTTGAGCCTTTCGCTAAGTTGCTTGCTTTTAGCCTCAATAATGGATTTAACCAGGGGGTGCGATACGTTAACCACAAGGTTACGGCTATCGGGCATGCTACCATAAAAACTTGAAGTTGGGCTCATGGCCGACATATCCTTCATGCGGCGCATGAACTCGGACTGGGTGATAACCACCGGATTTGCCCCCTCGCCAAGTTCCTCAAACGATACCCAGTAGTGGTCCTGAGCGGGTAGCGCACCCTCAAAAACTAACCTTAAATCGGCTTGTTCGTCGGCGGGTAAGCTAACCTCCTTTCGGTCCTCCTTAACAATGAGCTTGTCAATCACATCGGAATCGACACGGGCAAATCGGGTATCCTTCAGCTTGGTTTCCAAAGTGTTAATGAAATGTGGATCAAGTTGTCCGTCCATCAGCAGCACATCGTAACCACGAGCCTTTGCCTCCTGAATGTAGCTGTGCTGATCGTCCTTGTCGCTGGCATACAGGTAAACAAGGGTTTTGTTCTTGTCGGTTTGGTTTTCCTTTACCAGCTTTTCATACTCCTCAAAGGTGAAATATTTACCATCAACATTCTTGAGTAAGGCAAATTTCTCAGCACGTTCATAGAATTTTTCGTCGGTAATCATGCCAAATGTGATGAACAGCTTAAGGTCGTCCCATTTCTTCTCAAACTGTTCACGGTCATTCTTGAATATTTCCTGAAGCCTATCGGCAACCTTTTTGGTAATATGCGATGATATTTTCTTTACATTCGAATCGCTTTGCAGGTAGCTACGCGAAACGTTCAATGGAATATCAGGCGAATCGATAACGCCATGAAGCAATGTCAAAAATTCAGGCACAATACCTTCAACCGAATCGGTTACGTATACCTGATTGCAGTATAGCTGAATTTTATTCTTTTGAATGTCGAAGTTAGTTTTTATTCTTGGGAAGTAAAGGATACCAGTTAGATTGAAAGGATAATCCACATTCAGGTGAATGTAAAAAAGGGGCTCCTCCTGGGCGGGATATAAATCGCGGTAAAACTTTTGGTAGTCCTCATCCTTCAACTCGGCAGGTTTGCGAGTCCAGAGCGGATTGGTTTCGTTAATTATTCTGTCTTTCCCAGTATCAACCTCCTTGCCATCCTTCCATTCCTTTTCGGTTCCAAAGGCTATGGGAATGGGCAGGAACCGACAATACTTGCGAAGCAATTCCTCAATCCTATGATCTTCAAGGAATTCCTTTGAATCGTCGCTTATATGTAAAACAATATCGGTTCCGCGAGCTTCACGGTCAGCGTCTTCAATTTTATACTCAGGTGTTCCGTCGCAACTCCAGCGAACGGGTTTGGCACCATCCTGCCATGAGCGGGTAATAATCTCCACCTTATCGCTAACCATGAACGATGAGTAGAAACCTAGCCCGAAATGGCCAATAATTCCGTTAGCCTGAGCTTTATACTTTTCCAAAAACTCCTCGGCACCGGAAAAAGCAATTTGATTGATATAGCGGTCAATTTCATCGGCGGTCATGCCCACACCGCTATCGCTAATTGTAAGTGTTCCCTTTTTCCTATCAACCTTCACCCTGATGGTAAGGTCACCAAGCTCTCCCTTAAAATCGCCAACCGATGCTAAAGTTTTTAGCTTTTGGGTGGCATCAACGGCGTTGGAAATTAACTCCCGTAAAAATATCTCATGGTCAGAATACAAAAACTTTTTTATTATTGGGAAAATGTTCTCAGTGGTTACGCCAATTTTTCCTGTTTGCATTGTACATCAATATTTTAGGTTCAACATTATCGATACATAACGTACCCTACCTTTCAATTCCAATGCCAACAAAGGCGATGATAAAGATATCAAAATGAATTTTTAAGTATCAACCTGATAGTCAATATAATGACAAAGCGCAAAGGAGTTGACAAGAAAATGTCAATTAGGCAAGCGTATGCAATTTTGTCAGATTAAATAGTAACCAATAAGTAGATATGACGCAGTGATAATGATTGTCCCAATCCAGATATACAACGCTATTTTAAAATCTTTTTTTCTTTGTGCCAGGGCTTGTTTGCTGAATAGCAATGCGATATGGTTGTTTATTCGTAGTAGTGCGCTATCGTCCTTATTGATAACAGCCACAGCACCAAGTTTTTTAACGTAACCACCATACTCCTGTTCATCCTCATTGGCAAGCATAATGGCATTTACAAAGGGTTTAATCTTTTTGAGCGATTCAAGAATCTCTATACCATTCATCAGGGTTTGATTCTTTTCATCGTAAAATGTATAGCCAATAAGGGCAACATGAGTTATGCGCCTGCTGAGCTTCTCGTTTTTTAAAAAGTTAATAAACTCCTCGCCATTTGCGAATTTTTTGATATAAAAGGGTTCTGAGCATTCAATACCATTAAAAAGTATATCGGACCACTCAATGCTGTAATCAACAATGTAGATTGCTATTTTCCTTCTTATTTTATCAAGGGTATCCATTCCTGCCATGTGTTGACTACAGTTATTTTGGTTATATATACTAAATCGATGCGGTAAAAGTATTATTCATTTCAATATGAGTAAAGGCTAAACTACATTGTAATACAAATGTATAAAATTTTAAACCGAAGTGCCATGAATTAACAAATCCAACAGGGCTAATTTTTGAGGAATGAATTGGAATAGACAGAATATGATGGAGTTAGAGGAAGTTTGAGGAAGTTTGAGTCCGTTAAACGTGAATCGTGAGCCGTGAAACGCAAGATTTGAGGCGGAATGAATCGGAATGAGTCAGAATGAGTCGGAATAGATAGAATATTATGGAGTTAGAAGAAGTTAGAGGAAGTTAGAGGAAGTTTGAGTCCGTTAAACGTGAGCCGTGAGCCGTGAAACGCAAGATTTGAGGCGGAATGAATCGGAATGAGTCAGAATGAGTCGGAATAGATAGAATATTATGGAGTTAGAAGAAGTTAGAGGAAGTCAGAGGAAGTTTGAGTCCGTTAAACGTGAATCGTGAGCCGTGAAACGCAAGATTTGAGGCGGGAATGAGTCGGAATGAGTCGGAATAAGCAGAATGTGATGGAGTTAGAGGAAGTTAGAGGAAGTTGGAGGAAGTTGGAGGAAGTTGGAGGAAGTTTGAGTCCGTTAAACGTGAATCGTGAGCCGTGAAACGCAAGATTTGAGGCGGAATGAATCGGAATGAGTCAGAATGAGTCGGAATAGATAGAATATTATGGAGTTAGAAGAAGTTAGAAGAAGTTAGAGGAAGTTAGAGGAAGTTTGAGTCCGTTAAACGTGAGCCGTGAGCCGTGAAACGCAAGATTTGAGGCGGGAATGAGTCGGAATGAGTCAGAATGAGTCGGAATAGATAGAATATTATGGAGTTAGAAGAAGTTAGAAGAAGTTAGAGGAAGTTAGAGGAAGTTAGAGGAATAGTAAAAGGTGAACGGCTAAACCAAATGGCCATGAATTAACAAATACAACCAGGTAACTAAACCACTATGGATTGAAAATCCATAGGTTTTATTAAACGGGAAAGAATGAAATTCTTTAATCTTTTTCTAA